>JAYTTA010000519.1:0-13001 GCA_043745345.1 Acetobacteraceae bacterium
CCGCCTGCGCATCCGGATGGCGTTCCAGGGCGCGGTAGAAGCGATCCAGCTCCTGCCGGGCCGCGGCCAGCGCCGTGTCGGTGAAGTCGAGCGAGGCGCGATACTGCGTGCGCAGCAGGAACAGCCGAATGGCCTCGCCCGGTGCCCGCGCCAAGATGTCGCGCACGGTGAAGAAGTTGCCGAGGCTTTTCGACATCTTCTCACCGCCGACCAGCAGCAGGCCGTTATGCAGCCAGAATTTGGTAAGGAAGCTGCCGGGGAAGGCGCAGCAGCTCTGCGCCAGCTCATTCTCGTGGTGCGGGAAGATCAGATCCTGGCCGCCGCCATGGATGTCGAAGTTCTCGCCGAGATATCGCCAGGCCATCGCGCTGCACTCGATGTGCCAGCCGGGCCGGCCGCGACCCCATGGGCTGGCCCAGCCGGGAACATCATCGGCCGAGGGTTTCCACAGCACGAAATCGCCGGAATCGCGCTTGTAGGGTGCGACGTCGATGCGCGCGCCGGCCAGCAGCTCGTCCGGGCTACGGCCGGACAGCTTGCCGTAGGCGGGATCGCTGGCGACCGAGAACAGCACGTGGCCCTCGGCCGCGTAGGCGTGACCGCCGGCGATCAGGCGCTCGATCAGCACGATCATCTCGGCGACATGGTCCGTGGCGCGCGGCTCGACGTCGGGTTCCGCGGCACCCAGTGCCGCCATGTCGGCGTGGAAATCAGCCGTGGTGCGGGCGGTGATGGCGTCGATCGGTTCGCCGATCTCAGCCGCTCGCTCGATGATCTTGTCGTCGATGTCGGTGATGTTGCGGACGTAGGTGACACGGGGGAAAAGCGTGCGCAGCAGCCGGGTGAGCACGTCGAACACCACCACCGGCCGGGCATTGCCGAGATGCGCCAGGTCGTAGACGGTCGGGCCGCAGACATACATGCGCACATGGCCGGGATCGATCGGCGCAAACCGGTCGCGCCGCCGGGTCGCGCTGTTGTGCAGGTACAGGTCGGGCATGGCCCCGTGTTGGCGGCAAGCGCCGGTCGGGTCAATAGCCGTGGGTTCTCAGCGCGACGCGATGAAGCTAGGTTCGCCCTAAAGATACAGGAACGCCACCATGCGCAACGCACAATTGGAAATCCGGCCGGTCGCCGGCGCGCTCGGCGCCGAAATCCATGGCGTCGACCTGGCGGACGACTTGCCGGATGCCACCATCGCCGACATCCGCCAAGCGCTGCTCGACAACCTCGTCATCTTCTTCCGCGACCAGGACCTGCCCAACGACCGGTTCTCCAAACTCGCGGCGCGGTTCGGCCGCCCCGTCGAATACCCGTTCATCAAAGGCATCGACGGATTCCCCGAAATCATCGCCGTCGCCAAGCTGGAGCACGAGACATCCAACTTCGGTGGGGTCTGGCACTCCGACACTACCTACCTCGAACAGCCGCCGATGGGCACCATGCTGGTGGCGCGCGAGCTGCCGCCCTACGGCGGCGACACGCTGTTCGCCAACCAGTACCTCGCCTACGAGGCGCTGTCGGACGGAATGAGGAAGTTCCTTGATGGCGCCACCGGCGTCTCGACCTCTGCCAAGGCCGACGTCAGCAAAACGCGGGAGGACCGGGTGAAGTCCGACGGTACTGAAACCGCCAGGAAAACCCTGGAAGCCGCCCACCCGGCGGTGCGAAGCCACCCCGAAACCGGCCGCCGCGCGCTTTACGTCAACACCGCCCATACCCAGCGCTTTTCGGGCATGACCGACGAGGAAAGCGCGCCGATCTTGAATTATCTGTTCCAGCACCAGATCAAGCCGGAGTTCACCTGCCGGTTTCGCTGGCAGCCGGGCTCGGTCGCGTTCTGGGACAACCGTTGCGCCCAGCATAACCCGATCAACGACTACCACGGGTTTCGCCGTGTCATGCACCGGATCACGCTGGCCGGAGATACGCCGCGTTGATTTTGACGCCTTAGGCAAGAAAGCATGGGGCCCTGCCCCGAACCCCGCCGGGGTAGCGCCCCGGTGCGCCCAACCTGAGGAAGGGGGTACAAAGGGGCGACTGCCCCCCATGCTTGAACGTGGGGCGGGTTTGGGCGTAGCGGGCAAAGGTTCCGACTGGCCTGCTTGGGCCAGTTGGAATGCCTACGGAGGGAGAGTTCAAGCTTTCTTGCCTACGGCGTCAGTTCAGGAAGTCGGCGCCGCGATACCAGGCGAGCACCAGGAATACTTGCAGTGTCGCCATGGCCAGCAGGATGGCCCAGCGCAGCCATGGCTGTCGGATTTTGTTCATCAGGTCGGCAACGGCGAACAGGAACACGGGGCTGGCCGAGACGTATCGGGAGACGCTGAACACTGTGCCGGAGGCCAGGGCCACTATGACGGTCATGCCGCATAGCCAGGCTTCGGCGAACCGGCGCGCGGCCAGCAGCCAGGCTGCGGCGGCGAGGCCGAGGATGGCCCAGCCGGGAAGGTAGAGCGCGCCGGGGTGCGGATGGCTGGGATCGAAGCGCGACAGGGCGTGGACCAGGACGGTCAACGGGTTGCCGCCTTGGCGTTCCCAACCGGACTGGATGTGGTGGAAGGCCAGCGCGTCGCCGGCGTGGAGATAGAGAAACGCCATGAATATCAGCAGGCCGAGCGGTGCGATCGCGGTTGGCAGCAGCCAGATCAGCGTGTGCCGTGGTGTGTTGGCGGATCCTATGTAGCGGAGCTGGCGCAGGCCGATCCAGGCGGCGAGCAGTATTCCCGTTGGCCGGGTTGCGGTCAGCGCCGCGCAGGCGATGCCGGCGCCGAGCGGGCGGTTTTCGGTCAGTGCCAGCAGCACGAGGGTGGTCAGCGCGGCGTAGAGCGCCTCGGTGTACTGGGCGTGGAAGTAGAAGCTGAACGGCCAGGCGGAGACCAGCAGCAGCCAGTTCCAGGGCGAGGTTTCTCCGCGGGAGATGCGACGGTAGAGGGCGCCGAGTGTCGCGAAGGCGATGAAGGCGGCGGTGGAGATTAGGACTCCGGCGACCTTGGGATCGGTTCCGGCCAGCGCGGTCACGGCGCGGACGAGCAGGGGGAAGAGCGGGAAGAAGGCCCAGTTGGCGCGGGAAAAACCCCCGACATCGTACCGCGCCACGTCGTAGCCGTGCTGGGCGATGGACAGATACCAGTTGCAATCCCACTGGCACAATGCCTGGGGCAGGTGGGCCTGGGGCAGGTCGAAATGCGCAAGCACGGCGTAGGTTGTCAGCCGGACGGCGGCCAGGGCGGCGGCGATTGCCGCTATTTTCCACAGGCCGGTCCGCCACATGCTAGGGGCGCCGCGCCAGCTGGGTTTCGACATGGGCGACCAGGGCGGCCGCGAAAATCCGCCACGCGGCTTGCGGGTCGATGCGGGGATTTGACGGCGTTGGCCGTGAGCGGCAGAGCGCGGTGATGGCGGCGGCCAGGCGGGCGGCATCCGGATCGCACAGGACAGCCAGGGGTTCATGCTCAAGCTGCTCGCGCAGGCCATTGACGTTGGTTGCGATCACCCACCGCCCGGCAGCGATTGCTGCGGCCGCGGGGCCGCTTTGGCTCGCCTCCCGGTATGGCAGCACCAGCGCGTCTGCCCAGCCCAGCGATTCTCCGATTTCTTGCTCGGGCACCCAGCGGTTCTCCACTGTGACGCCGGGCAGCGTTCGCAATTTGGCCAGCGTTTCATCCTCCGGCCCCTGCCCGACGACGCGGAGTTCGGCGTTGGCTGAATCAAGTCGTGAAAACGCTTCGGCCAGCAGATCGAGGCCCTTGTAGGCGAGCAGTCGACCGAAAAACAGCAGCCGCGCCGGGCCACCGTGCTGAAACGGGGGGGCGGGCATCGGGCCGAAGCGGAACGGCGGGTGGCTGAGCACCAGGATCGGGCGGCCGTTTCCCGGCAAGCCCTGCTGGCGCAGCCGCGTGGCCGTTACCTGACTTAGGGTGACCAGGCCGTCCGACATCCGGGACAGCCGGCGTTGCAGCCACATCAGCACCGGCACTCCGTCGCCGGGATGCGCGTCGGCATCGTGCACGATTATGTCTATCCGCGCCCCGAGCCGCCGCAGCGCCGCGACCAGCAGCCTGTCGAGCGGTCCAGGCATTGCGCAGATCGCGGCATCGAGTTGGAACGGGCGCAGTCGGCGGACCAGCCCGGCGGTCATCGCCGGCCCCGCGAGGAGGCGCAGCGCGAGGCCGGCGACGCCGTTGTAGGTGGCGACTGGCAGGTCGCAACGCGGCGGCTGCGGACCGGCCAGGATTTCGGCGCCCGACGACAGCGACAGCGCGCATTCGATGCCGGGGAGCTGGCGCAGCGCAGCGGCGAGTTCGACCGCGAATTTCGGCCCAGCGCCGCGGCGTCCCCACTGCCAGACGAGAAGCCTCATGTGCCGATGCCAAGGGCAGCCAGCGCGGCCCGCATCGGCCCGGCGCCAAGGCGTTCGGTTGCCGCCGCGCGGCCGGCGGCGCCGATCATCCGCCTTGATCCGAAGTCTGCGGCCAGAAGCCGCAGCGCGGCGACCGCCTGGGCATGGTCGGGTTCGGCCCACATCGCGCCGGGCACGTCGTAGATGCCGCGCGGGTCGTGCGCCGGGATCAGCGTATAGCCGACTAGCCTGGCGCTTTCCGGGTCCATGAAATCCATGTTTCCGGACCAGCCGGTGGCGATCACCGGCACGCCGAGCAGCATCGCCTCGGCGGGGATGAGTCCAAAGCCCTCGCTGCGATGCAACGACAGCACGATGTCGGCGCAGGCGGTCAGCGCATGGGCGTCGGCCGCGGCAAATTCCCGGGCGATGATGCGGATGTTTTGCGCGCCCGCGCAGGCGGCCTGGATCACGGCAAAATCCTCGGGCCAATGATCCGGGTTGCCGATCTTCAGCACCAGGTGGCGATCCGCCCGATCGCCGAACGCGCCTTGGAACGCGGCGATCGCGCCCAACGGGTTTTTGCGGACCAGGGAGGACGCCAGATTGAACGACACCAGCACCACGACCGCGTCCGTGGGGAGCCCGAAATCGGCGCGGCGCAAATTGGACGGCTTTGGCGGCGCGATCGCCAACGGGTGCGGCACGGCCTGGACACGGCCGCGCAGTAACGGCTCCAGCGCCGCGGCGGAGAAATGCGATGGCGCCCAAAGCCGGTGTACGAACCGCGTGGCACCTTGCCAGTCATCCGGTGCCTTCGGCAGCTCCCACGCCCATTGCGCGATCACCAGCCGGTTCCGCAGTAGGCCGCGCGGCAGTCGCAGCAGCGTGTAGGCGAGCAGCGGCGGATTGACATGCAGCAGCAACGGCACGCCCGGCGGAATGTTTTCGGGTTTTTCCGGTGTGCCGCCACCTGGCAGCAGACCGGAGATATCGACGCCGTAAGCGGCGATGCCCAGGGCCGGCAGCGCGGCCAGACTGAGCCGTGCCGCCTCACCGAGGCCAGAGGCGCGCGAAAGCTCGCCGACCACCGCCAGCCCGGCTGCGGCGATACGAGGCGGCAGGCGGTCGGGCACGGGCGCCAGAAGGCCAGTTACGGTTGAAACCAGCTGACGGCGGCGATGCGCCGGCAGCCTTCGCCAGAGCCGATGTGCCGGGTTGAGGCGAAAGCCGGTCACGGGTTCAGGTGGCAGGCGCTGCGATGGCCGGGCGCGATTTCCCGCAACGCCGGCACCTCGGCCGCGCATCGGCGCAGCGCGTGCGGGCAGCGCGGGTGGAAGTGACAGCCGGAGGGCGGATCGATCGGGCTGGGGGTTTCTCCCCTGATTCCGGCGAAAACCTTTTTGCCGCGGGCGATGCGCGGCATCTCGGCCAGCAGCGCGCGCGTATAAGGATGGTTGGCGCGGGTAAATATTTCGTCGCATCCCGCCTCCTCGACCACGCGGCCGAGATACAGAATAACCACGCGGTCGGCGATATGCTCGACCACGCCGAGGTCATGGCTGATGAACAGGTAGGTGAGGCCGAGTTCCTCACGCAGATCCATGAAGAGATTAAGAATCTGGGCCTGGATCGACACATCCAGCGCCGCTACCGCCTCGTCGCAGACAAGGACATCGGGCTGCACCGCCAACGCGCGCGCGATGCCGATGCGCTGGCGCTGGCCGCCGGAGAACTGGTGCGGGTAGCGCCGCTTGAGGGCGGGGTCGAGCCCGGCGCGCCGCAGCTGCGCATCGACGTAACCGGAAAACCCGCCTGGCGGAATCAGGCCGTGCACGCGCGGCGCCTCGCCGATAATGGTTTCGACGCGCATCCGAGGATTGAGACTGGCATAGGGGTTTTGGAAGATCATCTGCGTCCGCAGTCGCGCGGCACGGGTTTCGCTGGCGGAAAGATTGCAAAGATCGCGGCCCTGCCACAGCACGGTGCCGGCGGTCGGTGTCAGGATGCCGGCGGCGATCCGCCCCAACGTCGATTTACCGCAGCCGGACTCGCCGACCAGCCCGACCACCTCGCCGCGCGCGATGGTCAGGTCGACGCCATCGACCGCGCGCACGGTGGTGTCGCGCGTCGGCGCGCCCATCGCTGCGAAGGCGCGCGCCGTCAGGCGGGCAGCGATATCCGGGGTTGGTCCGAAATGCCGGGAGACGCCGCGCAACTCGATCATCGGGTTCACGCCGCGACATCCGAGATGGGGAAGAAGCATCGCGCGGTCCGGCCCGTCGCCGGTTCGGCGACCGGCGGATCGGCCGAGCACATGGGGTCCGCCCGAAAGCAGCGGGTTCGAAAGGCGCAGCCCGGCTTTAAGTGGAGTAGGGATGGCGTCATGCCCGGTATCTGGCGCAGCCGCGTGCCGCGCCGGTTGCGGCCCGGCACGCTGGCGAGCAGCCCATGCGTATATGGATGCGCCGGATTGTTCAGCACGTCGCCGGCATTGCCGGCCTCGACGATGCGGCCGGCATACATCACCGCGATGTCGTCGGCCAATCCGGCGATCACCGACAGGTCATGCGTAATCCAGATCAGCGCGGTGCCGAACGTCGTCACCAGCTTCTGCACCTCGAACAGGATTTGCGCCTGGATAGTGACGTCCAGCGCCGTGGTCGGCTCATCGGCGATGATCAGGTCGGGCCGGTGCAGCATCGAAATAGCGATCGCCACGCGCTGGCGCATGCCGCCCGAGAACTGGTGCGGATAGGCGCGCAGACGCTCCTCCGGGCTGGCGATGCCGACCTGGCCGAGCGCATCGCGGCAGCGCGCCCGCGCCTCGGCACGGCTTACTTTTTCATGTGCCAGCACCGTCTCGATCATCTGCGTGTCGATGCGTAGCACCGGGTTCAGCGTCATCATCGGGTCCTGGAAGATCATCGCGATCCGGTTGCCGCGAAGGACGCGCATCTCCGGCTCGGACAGATGAGCCAGGTCCCGGCCCTGGAACAGGATGGACCCGCCGGCGATCCTCCCCGGCGGATCGACGAGCCGAACGATCGAGAACCCGGTGACGGACTTGCCCGACCCGGACTCGCCGACCAGGCCGAGCACCTTTCCCCGCCGCACCGAAAACGAAACGTCGTCCACCGCGCGGACGATACCGCCGGGTACCGGGAAAAAGGTCTGCAGGTTGCGCAGCTCGATCGTCGCCTCCGTCATGCCCGGAACCGCGGATCGAGGCCGTCGCGCAACCGGTCGCCGACCAGGTTGATGGCGACGATGGTGATCAGCAGCGCGATGCCCGGATAGACGCTGATCCAGTATTTTCCCGACAGCATGTACTGGTAGCCGTTGGCGATCAGCAGCCCGAGCGACGGTTCGGTGATTGGCACGCCCAGACCCAGGAACGACAGCGTCGCCTCCAGCGTGATGGCGCGCGCGATCTGGATGGTGCCGATGACGATCAGCGGCGGCAGGCAGTTCGGTAACAGATGAAACAGCATTACCCGCCAGCGCGGCAGCGCCAGGCACTCAGCCGCCTCGATATACTCGCGCCGGCGCTCGACCAGGGCAGCGCCGCGGGCGGTGCGCGCATACCGCGCCCACTCGACCACGACCAGCGCCAGCAGAACGTTGCCGACGCCCTTGCCGAGAAACGCCAGGATCATCAACGCCACCAAGATCGCCGGGAACGACAGCTGCAGATCGACCAGCCGCATCACCACGGCCTCGGTCCGGCCGCCGGCATAGGCCGCGATCAGGCCTAGCGCCGATCCAATAACCCCGGCAATCACCGCCGAGCCGATGCCGACGCCAAGCGAAATACGCAACCCATAGAGAATGCCCGACAGCATATCCCGGCCCTGGTCGTCGGTGCCCAGCCAGAATTCCGGGCCAGGTGGCAGCCGGCTGTTCATTATGTCCAGTTGGGCCAGATCGTAAGGGTTCTGCGGCGCGATCCAGGGCGCGAAGAAAGCCAGCACAGCAATCACAGCAAACAAAGTCAGGCCAAGGGGTCTGCCCCTGGACCCCGCCCGGGGAGCGTCCGGCAGCGCATCCGTGCTCATAGACGCACTCGGGGATCCAGCGCCGTGTAGGCCAGATCGACAAGCAGGTTGATCATGACGAACATCAGGCAGATAACCATAAGATAGGCAACGATCACCGGCCGGTCGAGCACGTTGATGCTGTCGATGATCAGCTTGCCCATGCCCGGCCAGGCGAACACGCTCTCGGTCACGACCGAAAAGGCAATGGTGCTGCCGAACTCCAGCCCGATCACCGTCACGATCGGGATCAGGATGTTCTTGAGCACGTGCACGAATACGATGCGAAACGGCGACAGGCCTTTGGCGCGGGCGAAGCGGATATAGTCCATCGGCAGGGTCTCGCGCACCCCGGCGCGGGTCAGCCGCAAGGTCAGCGCGATGTTGCCGAGCGCCAGGTTCAGCGCGGGCAGCGCCATGTGCGCCACGCCATCCCAGGTCAGGAACGACCATGCCACGCCGAAAAGCTCCCGCGTGGCACCGCGCCCGGAACTCGGCAGCCAGCCGAGCCCGACCGCAAAAACCAGGATCAGCATCAGCCCGACCCAAAAACTCGGCAGCGAGAAACCGAGGATCGATCCGGCCATGGTGGCGCGGCCGAGCACGCCATCCGGATACAGCCCGGCGTAGAGGCCGAGCGGGATGCCGATGACGATCGACAGCAGCACCGCGGTGATCGCCAGTTCCATCGTCGCCGGCATGCGCTGGCCGATCAGCCGCAGCGCTGGCTCGTTGAACACGAAGCTGCGTCCGAGGTCGCCGTGCACCGCACCGCGCAGGAACAGCGCGTATTGCTGCCACAGCGGCTTGTCCAGGCCGAACACGACGATCACACGCGCGCGCTCCGCCTGATCCGCATTGGGGGAAATCAGGATCTCGACCGGATCGCCGATCACGTTGACACCGATGAAAACAATAACCGTCATCGCCAGAAGGATAAAAAAGGCCTGGATCATGCGGCGGAGCAGCCAGGTGGTCATGCGTGTGGCTAGGTCCTTATAGCTTTGGATACTTCATCCAAGGCCATGAAAATGGTCGATAGACTAAAACCATGGAGCGTGATGATGTTTCTAATCAACATCATCACGCTTTACGGCGTCGGGCGGATGTCGGCGGCGCGGGTCTCCTCATCGACGCGCGGCGCGTAGACGAGGCCGCGCCGCATCGCCCAGATGTTCTTCTGCTCGTGCAGCGGAATGATGCCGACATCCTGCATGCCCATTGTCGTCGCCTGCTGCAGCAATTTTTCGCGCGCATTGTCATCGGCCGTCAGCAAAGCGCGGTCGATCAACGCGTCCAAGGCGGGGTTGGAGTAGCGGCCGCGGTTAGCGGTGCCCATGCCCTTTTCCGGAGCTACCGTGGCGAGCTGCGCTCGCAGCGCGTTGGACGCCTCGCCGGTCGCGGTGCTCCAGCCGAACTGGAACACGGAGAATTCCTGCCTTCCGGCGCGCCCGACATAAGCGCTCCAGGGCAACGCCTCGACCGTCGTCTGGACGCCGATCCGGCTCCACATCTGGCCGATCGCCTGGATCACCTTGGCGTCGTTGACATAGCGGTCGTTGGAGCCGTGCAGGGTGATGCGCAGGCCCTGGGGAAACCCGGCCTCGGCCAGCAACTGTTTCGCGCGCGCCGGATCGTATGCCGGCGCCTTCAGGCCGGGTACATAGCTGTAGCTGCCCTCCGGCAGGAATTGGCCGGTCGGCAACGCCGTGTTCTCCATCACCCGGTCGGCGATCGCTGTGCGGTTGATCGCTAGCGAAAGCGCCTCGCGGACGCGGTGGTCACGCAGCGGATTCTTCTCCAGCACCTCGCCGTTCGGGCCGGTGACGAACGGCGTCGGCCCATCACGGCCCTGATCCATGGCGAGGAAGATCAGCCGCGAGCCGACGATCTCCGAAATGGCCAGGCGGGAGTCGCCACGCAGCCGGGCGATATCGCTGGTCGGCACCGCGTCAATGAAATCGACGTCGCCCGACAGCAGCGCCGCGGACCGCGCGGCGTCATTGCTGATGATGCGGTAGGTGACTTTCGACCAGGCCGGCTTCGGCCCCCAGTAGTCGTCGTTGCGGGCCAGCTCGATCCGGTCACCCGACCTGTAGGAGACGAATTTGAATGGTCCGGTGCCGATCGCGTTCTTGCCGGAATTGAAATCCTCGGTGGTCGGGTTCGCCCCGATCCCGTGGCTGATGATGGCGAACTGGCTGACATCTACCGGCAGCAGCGGATAGACGCCCGCGGTGTGCAGCCGCACGGTATGCGGATCGATGATTTCCACCCGCGTGATCGCCTTGGTGTAAATCGAGAACGAGCTCGGGCTGTTGGCGACGTGGGGAATGCGGTTGATGGTGAAGGCGACGTCCTCGGCGGTGAAGTCGGAGCCGTCGTGGAACTTTGCCGATCGCAGCTTGAATTCCCAGGTGGTGTCATCCACCGCGCGCCAGCTCAGCGCCAGACCCGGTATCGGCCGCTGGTTGATGTCCATGTCGATCAGCCGGTCGAAGATGTGCGCCGTCAGCGCGATATTCGGCGTCAACACGTGGTAATGCGGATCGATGCTGGTGACCGGCGCCGCGACGGCGATCGACAAGGTCGCCGCCGGCTGTGCCAGGACCGCTTGACCCAGGCAGGCCGACAACAGCGTCGTCATGGCAATCCGGCGGCTTATCCGCGTTCTCAGATGCATCGCGACCCCCGGTTGCACGGCGCCGTTATAACGGCGCGCCCAGATCAACGCCACAAATCCCTGATTTCGGTCGAACCGGCGCCGGTGGCCGCCACCGGCGATTGCGGCGCGGCGCTGGCCGTATAGAGTGTTTGTCATGTCCGTTTCCACTGCCCACCGGTGACCCAATCCATCCTCGCCCAGCCTCCATCGGCGGAGTTCGATGTGCGGCTGACGCCGCCCGACCTGTCACCGTGGCTCACCGGCAACAGCGGCGTGCCCGGCGTCATGAGCTTTCGCGCAGCCCAGCCCGGCCCGCACGTCGCCCTGTTCGCCCTCACTCACGGGAATGAATTCGCCGGGGCCATCGTGCTCGACCGGATGCTGCGCGCCGGGGCCCGCCCGATCCGCGGCACGCTGACCCTGGCCTTCCTCAATCTGAACGCCTTTCACGGGTTCGATCCAAATCAGCCGACGCTATCGCGGTTCGTCGACGAGGACCTCAACCGGCTGTGGGACCCCGACCTGCTCGATGGCGGCCGGATCTCGGCCGAACTCACACGTGCGCGCGAACTGCGCCCAATCGTGGACACCATCGACGTGCTGCTCGACATCCACTCCATGCTGTGGCCGTCGGACCCGCTAATGCTGTGCGGCAGCTCCGCCCACGGCCGGCAACTGGCAAGCGGTATCGGCGTGCCCGGCCTGGTGGTGGCCGATCATGGCCACGCCGCCGGACGCCGCATCATCGACTATCCACGCTTCACCGATCCCGCCACCAACGCCAGCGCCAACCTGGTCGAAGCCGGCCAACACTGGAAACCTGAAACCGTCGCCATGGTCGACGCAAGCGTCACCGGGCTGCTGCATCACCTTGCCATCACAACCACTGCCCCACCACTGCGCGCGAAAATGCGCTTCGCCGAAGTCACCACCGCAATCACCGCCTGCACCGCCAACTTCATGTTCGTACACGCCTACCGCGGCGGCGACGTGGTCGAACGGCGCGACACGCTGATCGCCCTCGATGGCACCAGCGAAGTGCGAACCCCCTATGACGACTGCCTGCTGGTGATGCCCAGCCTGCGGCCCAGCCGCGGCCACACGGCGGTCAGATTGGCACAGTTTTCAGACTGAGCGCCGCAAGCAAGAAAGCATGGGGCTCCGCGCCCCAAATCCCCGCCCGGGAGAGCCCGAGCTTTCTTGACCATGACGTAAGACTACTCCGCAGGTTCGCCCTGGATTGAGATTTTTCCCAAGGCCGCGATCAATCCTGTCACTTCGGCGATGGCGGCCGAGGCGTCGGCTTCGCTGGTGCCTTTGGCGACGATGGCGACGCCGTTGCCGGTGGGGCGGTAGAACGGGTAACTGCCGAGGTCGAGCTGTGGGAAGCGTTGCTGTATCGCTTCCAGGCCTTCGGCGATCAGGCCCTCGGCGAGGCCATGGGCGTGGACGGTGCGCGACAATACAGGCTGGCCGCCTTTGAGGGTTGGCGCCAGCGTGTCGAACATGGCGCGCATGATCGCCGGCACGCCGGCCATAACGTGGACGTTGCCGATACTGAAGCCGGGGGCGATCGAGATGTGGTTGTTGATCAGCCGGGCGCCGCGCGGCATCGTGCCCATGCGCTGGCGGGCGGCGTTGAACTCGCCCGGCTTGTAGGCGGCCGCCATCCGCGACCACGCTTCAGGGTGGGGTTCCCATGGCACGCCGAAGGCGGCGGAGATGCATTCGCTGGTGATATCGTCGTGGGTCGGGCCGATGCCGCCGGTGGTGAAGACCTCATTGAATTTGGCGCGGACCTCGTTGATGGTGGCGATGATGGTTTCGGCGACGTCGGGGATGATGCGGACCTCGCGCACCGGCAGGCCGATCTCGCCGAGCCGGGTGGCGAGGAACCGGATGTTGGCGTCCTGGGTGCGGCCGGACAGCACTTCGTTGCCTATGACAACGACGCAGG
>JAYTTA010000520.1:0-3467 GCA_043745345.1 Acetobacteraceae bacterium
CCGGAAACAACGGCATTGCCGCCCCTGCCCGCTATTGCGCCACCCCCTGCCGCGCCACCTGTCCGGACCGTCATCGCACCCGTGACCCGGCCACGGATCGAGGCGAAACCAGTTACCCGGCCCGCCGCGCGCCAGGCCGGACCGGCGCCGGGCGTGCCGATCCCGGTACCTGTCACGGGTACCGTACCCAGCCCGCCGGCGACCGGGGAGATCAACGCCGACTGGCGCGGCGCCCTTGACGGGTGGCTGCGAAGCCATCGGCAATATCCGGAGGAGGCTCGACGTCACGGCGACGAGGGCCGTGTCGTGGTGCATTTCACTGTCGATCGCCAAGGCCGCGTGTCGGGTGCCGAGCTGGTTCGCGGTAGCGGTTCGGCGCTGCTCGACGACGCCGTGCTGGCCATGCTGAGCAACGCGGTCGTTCCGGCATTCCCGGCCGGAATGGAGCAGGATCGCGTGGCCCTGACGGTCCAGATCCGCTTCACCCTGCAGCGCTGACTCCGGCACGAGCCCAATAAACGATACAAAAAAGGAGCATTAAGCTTTTTGTTGTAACGTGGCGATTTTGCGCGCTAACGTCAGACAGGGATAACGCGCCACGTCTTCGATGGCTGCGACCGTGGAGGCTGCGGCATGGATAGCACGATCGAACGCCAGACCATGCACAAGGTCTACTCGCGCATCCTGCCGTTCGCGATCGTCACCTACTTCTTCTGCTACCTCGACCGCATCAACGTGGGCTTTGCCGCGCTGACCATGAACAGCGAGATCGGGCTGACCGCGACCACCTTCGGTAACGCCGCCGGTCTGTTCTTCTGGGGCTACTTCATGTTCGAGCTGCCTAGCAACATCATCATGGACCGGGTCGGCGCGCGGATTTGGATCGCCCGCATCATGGTGAGCTGGGGTCTGATGTCGTTCGCCACCGCCTTCGTCACCGGCCCGATCAGCTTCGGCGTCATGCGCTTCCTGCTTGGCGTGGCGGAAGCGGGCTTCTTCCCCGGCATGATCCTGTTCTTCACCTACTGGTTTCCCGACCACCACCGCGCCCGCATCGTCGCCGGCTTCGCCATAGCGCTGCCGCTGGCGATCGGGCTGGGCGGGCCGATCTCGACCGCGGTGATGGAGATGAACGGACTGCTCGGCATGTCGGGCTGGCGCTGGCTGTTCATGGTCGAGGCGATCCCGACCATATTGCTCGGCATCGCGGTGCTGGTGCTGATCACCGACAAGCCCGAGCAGGCGGGTTGGCTCAGCCCGGCCGAGCGCGACTGGCTGGGCCGCACGCTAGACCGCGAGCGGGCCCAGAAGGATGCGGTGCGCATCTACTCGATGCTTGGCGCGATGTTCGATCCGAAGGTGCTGCTGCTGGCGCTGAACTATTTCGGCATCGTCACCGCGAGCCTCGGCATGGCCTATTTCATCCCGCAGATCATCAAGCAGCTTGGCCTGAGCAACCTGCAGGTTGGCTTCACAACGATGATCCCGTATCTTTGCGGTGCGGCCGCGATGATCGTCTACGGCCGCATGTCGGACCGCGCCGGCGAGCGCCGGTGGCACCTGTTCTTCGCCTGCGTGACGGCTTGCCTTGGGCTGGTGCTGGCTGCGGCGACGACCGGAACCTGGTGGTCGATCGTCGGCATGTCGATCGCGGCAATGGGGTTCTACGGCTCCAAGGGGCCGTTCTTTGCCATGCCGTCGATGTTCATGAGCGGCACGGCAATCGCGGTCTCGCTCGCCTGGATCAACTCGCTCGGCAACCTCGGCGGCTATTTCGGGCCGTCGATCGTCGGCTACGCCCGCGATCACAGCCACAACTTCGCATCCGGCATGTATGTGCTGGCCGGGTTCGCGGCGATGTCGGCGGTGGTCGCCGCGTTCGCCCTGCGCCAGCCGCGGGCGGCCGAGATACCGATGGGTGCGCCGGCCGAATAGATGCGATCTAGCGTTGCTCCGAGTCGCAGCCGGCGCATATGCCCTCGGCCTCGATCGTGGTCTGGCCGAGGGTGAAACCGGCGCGTCGTGCCGCCCCAGCCAATGCCTCCGCCAGGGCCGGATCGGCGATCTCGACCACACGCTTGCAGCTTCGGCAGATGAGGAACTGGGCAGCGTGGCCGGGGTTCTCGCAGCCGGGCTCATGCGCCTGCTGGTGCGGATGGTCGTGCGCGATGCACGGCACGAACGCCGCCAGCCGCTCCAGTCGATGTACCAGGCCGTTCTCCAGCAGGAAGTCCAACGCCCGGTAGATCGTCGGCGGAGCGGCGTTGTGGCGGGTGGCGCGAAGTTGGTCGAGCAGCTCATAGGCGCCAGCCGGCGCTTCCGACTGCACGATCAAGCCGAGCACTTGGCGCCGCAGGTCGGTCAGCCGCACGCCGCGCCCGGCGCAGATCGCCTCGGCATGGGCCAGCAGCGACCGCGTGTGCTGCGAAAAATTGGCCTCGATCATCCTGTCTCCCGCCGGACCCTGGCGGCAAAGCCGCATTCCGTCGATATAGCATCCATGACCCTGGAAAACACGGTTCCCACCCTTCCGACCGCCATCGGCGACGCGCTGTGCTTTGATGCCAACGGACTTATTCCGGCGATTGCCCAGCAGCACGATAGTGGCGAGGTGCTGATGGTGGCCTGGATGAACGCCGCCTCGGTCGCCGAGACGCTCGCGACCAGGCGGGTGTGCTACTGGAGCCGGTCGCGCGGCAGGCTGTGGCGCAAGGGCGAAAGCTCCGGCCAGACGCAGCATCTGGTTGAGATGCGGCTGGATTGCGACGGCGACACGCTGCTACTGCTGGTCGATCAGCTTGGCGTTGCCTGCCATACCGGACGGCGCAACTGCTTCTTTCGCATGGTTCGAAATGGGGGGTTGGTGGAAATCGCGGCACCGGTGGTGGACCCGGCGCTGCTCTATCACGAACCCGGTGAGAACGACGGTTAGGCGGGCGGCGCCTACCGATCACCCTGGAAATACCGCGTCTCGTCGCGAAGCAACCGTGTCTGTTCGGCCAGCACCGCGTCCTGCGCTTCAAGAACGCGATCCTGTTTCAGCATGTCAGCCATCATCTCCGCCTGGTGCTGCAGCATCATGATCACCTGGGCGTACGTTTGCTGCTGCTCCTCGTATGATTTCGTCAGCCGCTCATGGTCGAGCCGGGACCGTATCTCGGCTTCGCGGCCCAGGATGTTGGTTCCGACCAGGATCAACGGCAACGACCACAACTGAACCCAGTTCGACCAGTACAGGAACGCCTCCTGCCGCGGGTGGAATAGCGCGAAGGCCGGCAGCAGCCCGTAGATCATGAAGGCGTAGCAGACCCACATCGTGCCGAAGGCGCGGGTAAGCCAGACCGCCAGGGTTTCGTTGATATGGTTGATGAACGCCATCATGATGTCAGTTCCAACTGCGCGGGTTAGGCAGGTTCGGAGCGCTACCCCCGACGGATCTGGGATGGTGGGCGAAGGTTGCGACTGCC
>JAYTTA010000521.1:0-3460 GCA_043745345.1 Acetobacteraceae bacterium
TGGCGTCGTGGCAGGCGCAGGCGATCCTTCGCCGGCTGACAGGGATAGATTTCGTCGGCATGGACGTGGTCGAGGTCGCCCCGGCCTACGACGTCGCCGAAATTACCGCGTTGGCCGCCGCCACCATGGTCTGGGAATACCTGGCCATCGTCGGCGACGAACCCATGCGCTGACCGCGCATCGGACGTTCACGATTTGCGTTGTCGTTGGAGACACCGCTCGTGTAGAAACCGCCTCCCGCCTGATTGATGGTGGCTGCTAAGACGCAATCGCACGTGCCGCGAGTCCTGGTTTCTGGACACAGCAACGACGTAACGCGTCCTTTTCGGACGAGCCGGTCACTCCCGTGGACCGGTGCCCCTAAGGGAACGGATATGTTTGATGTTGGCCACGCGATGTTCGTCCAGGCCCGTGGCACAGCCGCGGACCGAAGTCCGTACAATCCCGTCTGAGGCCTGATCGCGCCGCCTTTCCGCGCGGTCCTTCTTCTGCTGTTTCGACCGGTTCGTGTCGGCCCTGTCACAAGGGTTCGACTGAATCCGGTCGTTCGGGCGCCGCATCGCGCCCGGGGATCGTCACAAGGATTTCGATATGTCTCAGCTTCGCCACCGTCACGCCGTTACCCCGCTCCGCCGCGACATTGATGCGCCCTCGATGCTGCCCGCGGTCGATGACCTGATCGCCGTCGAGCAGCCGGACGTTCCGATGCACTGCCTGCGCCCGACCGTGCTGGCAGCCACCGCGCGCGAGTTCGTGGCCGCCTTCCCCGGCGACGTTCTCTACGCGGTCAAGTGCAACCCGGAGCCCGCCGTGCTGCGCGCGCTGTGGGCCGGCGGCGTGCGTCATTTCGATTGCGCGTCGGCGGCCGAGGTCTCGCTGACGCGCCAGATGTTCCCCGATGCTTCCATCCACTTCATGCACCCGGTAAAATCCCGCCGCGCCATCCGCGAAGCCTATTTTCGTGATGGCGTGCGCGACTTCGTGCTCGACGGCGCCGACGAGTTGGCAAAGATCCTGGCGGAAACCGACCGCGCCGGCGACCTCGGGCTGTTCGTGCGCTTGGCGCTGCCGGCCGGCGAGGCGGCGATCGATCTGTCGGGAAAATTCGGCGCCGAGGCCAACGACGCGGTCGCGCTGCTTCGTGTCGCGCGCCCCCTGGCCGCCCGGCTCGGCGTGTCGTTCCACGTCGGCTCGCAATGCCTCGACCCGGTCGCCTACCGCCACGCGATGGAACTGGCTGGCCGGATCATCCGCGCCGCCGGCGTGGCGATTGAGGTCATCGATGTCGGCGGCGGTTTCCCGGTGCCCTATCCCGACATCGAGCCGCCGCCGCTCGGCGCCTTCCTGGCCGAGATCGAGGCCGCTTTCGAGGCGCTCAACCTGCCAGAGAACGTCCGTCTCTGGTGCGAGCCCGGCCGCGCGCTGGTCGCCGCCGGCGGTTCGGTCGTGGTCCAGGTGCAGATGCGCCGCGGCGGCATGCTGTACATTAACGACGGCGTCTACGGCAGCCTGTCCGATGCCGGCACGCTCGGCTTCCGCTTTCCGGCGCGCTGCATCCGTCCGAGGGCTGCAACGTCGAAGGTCCTCGCCCCGTTCAGCTTCTATGGCCCGACCTGCGACAGCGCCGACATCATGCGCGGGCCGTTCCTGCTGCCCGCCGACATCGCCGAGGGCGACTGGATCGAGCTGTCCCAGCTCGGTGCCTACGGCGCCTGCCTGCGCACCGCCTTCAACGGTTTCGACCGCGCGATGATCGCCGAAGTCCGCGACCTGCCTATGATCCACGTGCCGAACCGCATCGCCGCCTGACACCCTGAAAGGAGACCGACAATGACGCACGCATTCCACAAGCACGCATCCGTCTCCGGCCACCTGGTCATAATCGGCTGCGGCAGCATCGGCCAGGGGGTTCTGCCATTGATCCTGCGCCACATCGACATCGCGCCGGAACGCATCCACATCATCACCGCCGATGAGCGTGGCCGCGATGTCGCGGCCGAGTACGGCGTGTCGTTCCGCATCGATCCGATCAACCGCGACAACATCGATGCCGTGCTGCGCCCAATGCTCGGCATTGGCGATTTCCTCCTGAACCTGTCCGTGGACGTGTCCTCGGTCGCGCTGATGGATCTGTGCCGCAGCGTCGGCGCCCTGTATCTCGACACCTGCGTCGAGCCCTGGGCCGGCGGCTACACCGATCCGTCCCTGACCGCATCGCAACGTTCCAACTACGCGCTGCGCGAATCGGCGCTCGACCTCGGCGTCCGCAGGCCCGGCGGTCCGACCGCGGTCATCACCCACGGCGCCAACCCCGGCCTGGTATCGCATCTGGTCAAGCAGGCGCTGCTCAACATCGCGCGCGACACCGGCCTTGAGATCGCCGAGCCGCAATGGCGTGAGCAATGGGCCGCCCTCGCCCAGCGCCTTGGGGTAAAGGTCATCCACATCGCCGAGCGCGACACCCAGGTCGCCAACACGCCCAAGCGCCCTGGCGAGTTCGTCAACACTTGGTCGATCGACGGCTTCGTCGGCGAGGGCTGCCAGCCGGCCGAGCTTGGCTGGGGCACGCATGAGCGCAGCTTCCCCGCCGACGGCCACCGCCATGAATTCGGCCGCGGCAGCGCGATCTTCCTCGACCGTCCGGGAGCCGCCACCCGTGTCCGCAGCTGGACCCCCAAGGAAGGCCCGTTCCACGGCTTCCTGGTCACCCATAACGAGAGCATCTCGATCTCCGACTACTACAGCATCGAGAACGGAGAGAAGGTCGAATATCGGCCGACCGTGCACTACGCCTACCACCCATGCGACGATGCGGTGCTGTCGCTGCACGAGCTCGCGGGCAAGAACTGGCAGATGCAGGGCCGCCAACGCCTGATGATGAACGAGATCGTCAGCGGCACCGACGAGCTCGGCGTGCTGTTGCTCGGCCACACCCGCGGCGCCTACTGGTACGGCTCGCGGTTATCGGTCGGGGAGGCGCGAAAGCTGGCGCCGCACAACAACGCGACCAGCCTGCAGGTCACCGCTTCGGTGCTGGGCGGCATGGTGTGGGCAATCGAGAACCCCGACCGCGGCGTGGTCGAACCCGACGACATCTCCTACTCCCGGGTTCTGGAGGTTGCCGCGCCTTACCTCGGCGTGGTTGTCGGCGAATATTCCGACTGGACCCCGTTGCAGGATCGCGGCGGGCTGTTCAACGAGGCGATCGATACCGCCTGCCCGTGGCAGTTCGCGAACTTTCGGGTCAGTTGATCGATAGATCATTGCCGAGACGGTGATTTCGGCTAGGTTCGGCGCAAATACCTATGGGAGCCACGTTCAATGCGCCTTAGTCGAGTCGCCGCGATCCCGTTCGTGCTGGCCAGCCTCGCCACCGCCGCGCATGCGGAAATACAGGTCGGCGCGATCGAGATTCTCAGCGGCCCCAATGCCGCCTACGGCACCTCGATCAAGGCCGGGC
>JAYTTA010000522.1:0-3455 GCA_043745345.1 Acetobacteraceae bacterium
CGGCTGCTCGGTTCCGGCGCGCGTTTTGGGGTGCGCTTCGACTATGCCGTGCAGCCGACACCCGATGGCATCGCACAGGCCTTCCTGATCGGGCGCGACTGGCTGGGCGGGCAGGCCTGCGCGCTGGCGCTGGGCGACAACCTCATCCATGGCGACCATCTCTCGGCGCTGCTGCGTCAGGCGGCTATGAATTCCGCCGGCGCCAGCGTGTTCGCCTACCAGGTGCGCGATCCCGAGCGCTATGGCGTGGTTTCGTTCGACGAGACCGGCCAGGCGTTGGATATCGTCGAAAAACCCTCGGCGCCGGCGTCGAACTGGGCGGTGACCGGGCTCTATTTCTACGATGCGCGGGTGACCGAAATCGCTGCGTCGATAAAGCCCTCGGCGCGCGGCGAACTCGAGATCACCGACCTCAACCGGGTCTATCTGCGCGAGGGAACGTTGCGGGTGGAACGGCTGTCGCGCGGCTACGCCTGGCTGGATGCCGGCACGCCGGACAGCCTGATCCAGGCCGCGACCTATGTGCAGACGATCCAGTCGCGCACCGGAATGCTGGTCGGCTGCCCGGAGGAGGTGGCGTTCCGGATGGGATTTATCAGCGCGGACGAACTGCGTGCCCACGCCGGGAGCCTGGGCAAGACCGAGCTTGGCCGCATATTGCATGAACTGGCGGAGGGGCTGCATCCATGAAAGTCGAGGCGCTTGAACCGGCCGGCGTAATGCTGCTGACGCCGACGCAGTTCAACGATGCGCGTGGAAAATTCGTCGAGACTTGGCAGGCGGCGCGCTTTACCGAGTTTGGCATCCCTGGGCCGTTCGTGCAGGACAACCACAGCGTTTCGGTGCATGCCGGCACCGTGCGGGGGCTGCATCTGCAGTTGCCGCCGTTCGAGCAGGGCAAGCTGGTGCGCGTGGTGCGCGGCCGGATCTGGGACGTAGCGGTTGATGTCCGGCCGGGTTCGCCGACCTTCGGCCGGCATGCCGCGGCGGAACTGAGTGCCGAAAACTGGCGGCAGCTTTGGATCCCCGCAGGCTTCCTGCACGGGTTCTGCACGCTGGAGCCGGATACCGAGGTCGTCTACAAGGTGACCGCGGCCTATGACCGCGGGTCCGAACGCGGCGTGATCTGGAATGATCCTCAGCTCGCGCTGCCCTGGCCGGTGAAACCGGGCGACGTCTTGCTGTCGGAAAAAGATAAAGAGTTGTCGCGCCTTTCGGATTATGCCGGCGGCCTGATGCCGGGTGCGTGAGATGTCCGACCGGCCCATCCTGATTACCGGCGGCTCTGGCCAGGTGGCACAGGCGCTTTTCACCCTTGCTGCACGCAACGATGTCGCGGCTAAATTGGTTGGTCGGCCGGATTTTGATTTTGATGATCCGACGACCATTGAGGGCTGCCTGGATGTAATTCGGCCGTGGCTGGTGGTCAACGCCGCCGCCTATACCGGCGTCGATGCGGCAGAGAGCGATGCGGATGCCGCCGACCGGGCCAACCATCAGGGCCCTGCAAGACTTGCCGCCCTGTGCGCGCGGACGGGCACAAAACTGATACACATCTCGACCGACTACGTGTTCGACGGGCTGAAGGGCGCGCCCTATGTCGAGGAAGATGCGACCGCGCCAACCGGGGTGTATGGCGCCACCAAGCTCGCCGGGGAACGGGCCGTGCTGGCTGCGGGCGGCGAGAATCTGGTGCTGCGGACGTCGTGGGTCTATTCCGCGACCGGGCGCAACTTCGTCCGCTCGATGCTGAACGCGGCGCAGAAGACAGGCAGGCTGCGTGTCGTGGCCGACCAGGTTGGTTGCCCGACGTCCGCGGCGGACCTTGCCTCGACGATCCTGAACCTTGCCGGGCAATTGCGAGAAGGCGGCTGGCATGACAGCCATGGCGGCATTTTCCACGCCGCGGGCACCGGGTTCACGACCTGGCATGGCCTGGCCGAGGCGGTGTTCGAGGAGGCTGTGCGGCATGGCCGGCCGGCACCCGAGGTCGAGCCGATCGCGACCGCGGACTGGCCGACACCGGCGGCAAGGCCGCCCGACAGCCGGCTGGATTGTTCGCGGCTGGCGCGCATATTCGGGCAGTCGCTGCCGCCGTGGCGTTCCGGTCTTTCGCGGACAATCGCCGTGATGATGGCGGGAGCAGGCTGACGGCCACTGGTCTGACAGCGGGCGCCGATGTCGCCATCCTGCTCTCGACCCATGACGGCGAACGGTTCCTGGCCGATCAACTGCGCAGCTTTCTCGACCAGAGCCATCCGTGCTGGACGGTTCACTGGCGCGATGACGGATCAGCGGATGCTTCGGTGCGCATGATGCGGGATTTCGTCGACCGGACCGGCCGGTGCGTGCCGCATCCGCCGATGGCGCGGATCGGCGTGGCGCGCAGCTTTCTGTTCCTTCTCGCGGCCGCGCGGGCCACGAGCCATGACTTCTATGCCTTCGCCGACCAGGACGATGTCTGGCTGCCGGACAAGATCTCGCGCGCGACGGAGGCGCTGTCGGCGGTCGCACCCGGTGTTGCGGCGATCTACTGCGCTGGCCAGATCCTGGTTGATCGGGACCTGCGGCGGGTTGGGCGGTCACCGGCGCTGCGCCGGGTGCCGGGTTTCCCCGCCGCCCTGACCCAGAACATCGCGACCGGCTGCACGATGATGCTGAACGGCGCCGCCGCCGACCTCGTGCTGGCTACCAGGCCGCCGGCGGGCACGCTGCATGACTGGTGGTGCTACCTTGTCGTCAGCGCCGCCGGCGGAACGGTGATCGCCGATCCGGAGCCGGTGGTGCTGTACCGTCAGCATGGCGGCAACCTGATCGGTGCGCCGGCCGGGCTGGCGACACGTGGGTTGGCGGTGATGCGGCGCGGGCCGCGTGCGTTCATGGCCCGGCTGCGCCTGCATGTCGTTGCATTAGAAACTCAATCGCATTTGTTGACACCGGACGCGCGGCGGGACCTCGCGGCAATCGCGCGGGCATTGCGGGCCGGGGTGCCGGCGCGGCTCGCGGCGTTGCGGCTGGCGGGCTTCAGGCGCCAGGGCCTGCTGGAGACCGCGGTGTTCCGGCTGTGGTTCAGCTTGGGCTGAGCCAGCCGCACGCGGTTAGGGCCACCTGCATGTGGGCGCCGGGTTGAGCCTCGGCGATCACCGGGGGATCGAGGTCGAGGCGGATCGATCGGGCGAGAAGATGCAGCCTGTCCGTGCCGGTGCCGGTGCCGTAGATCGGATCGCCGAGCACCGGGCAGCCGAGGCTGGCGGCATGGACCCGGATCTGGTGCGTGCGCCCGGTGCGTGGGCGGAACTCGATCCAGGTGAGGGGGCCGCCCCGGCCAAGCACTCGCCAGTCGGTGATGGCTTCAGCCCCGGCAGGGTCGGCCACGATGCGCCATCCGGCGGTCGTGGTCTGGCGCAGAAGGGGTGTAGTCACGCAGCCGGAAGCCTCGGTCGGGCTGCCCTGGA
>JAYTTA010000523.1:0-3453 GCA_043745345.1 Acetobacteraceae bacterium
TTTCTGTCCATTCACAGCCTTCGGTGGTCGCCAATCCCTCGGCGTAGAAAGCTTCAATCACCGGCTGACGATGCAACCCAGCGACAAACACGGCGATGGCATGCCGTTCGTGCAGGGAAACATCGCCGGGGGTTCCAGGCCGGAACAGTGCCAGATAGCTCGCCTGGACATTGTCGCGCGCCTGTTGGCGTTGCGCCCGAAGCGAAGCAAGGAGCGATCCGGTCTGCGTATCGGCCAAGTAATCAATCACGTCCGGGATTGATGTAACCATGTTGTCCCTACCCCAAAGTCACTTAGCCGCCGCTTCCGTGGCACGGAAGCACCGCCAAACTCCAGGATTCAACACCGTCCGCATGCACGCCTGACTGGGTCGGCGTTAAAAGACGTCAGGCATCCCTCGCCTGATGCTTGGCCTCGCGGGCGGCCTCCTCCGCTGCCTGTTCGGCGCGGCGCGCGGCGACTTCTTCCGCGTGGTGGCGATAGACGTCAACCGCTTCGATCGCGTGACGGTTTGCCGTGGCATAGGTCTCGCCGGCAGCAGCGGCCAGGCTCTGCGCTTTCTCGAAGTTGCCAGACCGGCACTGCTTCGCCGCATCGTGGTGCATCCCTGCAGCGAGTTCGAGCGAGTGCGCTACCTTGTCGTGCAGTTCGGCGGCGGTGGCCTTGATGTCATCCATGCGCGTTATTCCCCGAGAGCACAGAGGCAAGGCGCCGACGACCGATTAGGTTCCAGTCTGGCGCCGGGCTCAGCCGAGTATCCTGGGCACCGTGATCGGAACCGAGACCATCGCGCGCAGTCCTGGCCGGTTGTCGTCGTAGTCGAGTGTGCCGCCGAGCTGGGCAACCAGGCCCTCCATGATGCGTGAACCGAAGCCTTTACGCCCCGATGTCCGGCCGACGCCCTTGTCTGCAACGGACAGGCGAAGCTGGTTGGGCAGTTCGATTAACCCGACCTGGATCGGGCCGGCGGCTCCGCCATAGGCGTATTTATTGGAGTTGATCAGCAGTTCCGTCAGCACCAGGCCCAGGGTCACCGCCTGATCGGTGGATACCAGGATAGGGGCCAGACTGAGGGTGAGATGCTGGGTCCAGTCCTGGCCCATGAACGAGAAGGTGTCGGCGCAGAGCTCTTCGATGTAGCGCGCGGCGTCCACGACCTCGATCTGGTCGCCGCGATACAGCCGTTGATGCACCAGCGCCACCGCGGTCAGCCGCCGGCGCGCCTCCTCCAATGCCGTGTGCAGGACGGGATTGGCAGACGCCCGCGACTGCAAGGCAAGGTAGCTGGAGACGAGCTGAAGGCTGTTCTGGATCCGGTGGTTGACTTCGTTGACGAGGAATTCCTTCTGCAGCAGCAGAAGATCCTTGTCCTGCAGGAGCTTGGTCAGCTGGCGGTTAAGTTCCACCAGCCGACGGTTCTGCTGCGCGTCGAGCAGGGCCAGCCGCAGCCGGATGCCGGCATCGATCTCCGGCCTCGACCAGGGCCGCGCCCGACCCACCACGATCTCACGCCAGGCCTCGAACGAGGCACGCGGCGTGAGCGGCGTCAGCGGATGGATGCCAGGGTCCTTGTGGGGGTTGCCTGCCCAGTTGACGGTCTCAACCTGCTCGACCCGGAACCACAGCAGGATCCAAGGCTCGTCGGCCGACAGCGTCACGGCCATCACGCCGCTGCCGAGATGCTCGTAGTGTGCGGCCGGCGGATATAGCACCGACAGCCGGTCGGTCGAGAACACCGGCTCGATCGCGCGGGCCAGAAGCCATGCCGCCAGCGTCCGTATATCGCCATCGGCCGGACACACGCCGGCGGTTGCAAGCTCCCGCCCACGCAGCACGGCGATCCCGTCGCCCGTCATCATCCGGCCTATTTCGCCCAGGTGGTTGGAAAGTGCCTCGTTGAGCGCGCCCTCACGCGACAGCAGCGAGACGATGTCGTCTTCAAAGCTTCGCAACCGGATGCGCGCGCGTAATCCCTCCGCCTCGTCGCGCGCCTTGATCTGCCGCGCCAGGCCGCCGGCCAGCGCGTTGCAGGCGGCGCGGACATCGTAGCTCAGCGATCGCGGCGTCTCGTTGTGGCAGGCGACCAGGCCCCACAGCGTGCCGTCCTTGACGATCGAGAACGAGGCCGAAGCGGTGACGCCCATGTTGCGCAGATAGAGCAGGTGCAGCGGCGACACGCTGCGCAGGCTGGTGTCGCTCATGTCGAGCGCCACTGGCAAAATCCAGGCTGGGCGCAGCATCGCGGGGTGATAGCGGCAGTCCGGGATGACCCGGGCTAGGTTGCGGACATACAGCGCGCGCGCCTGGCACGGCACGTCGGAGGCCGGGAAGTGGTGGTTGAGGAAGGAGTGCAGGTCGGCCCGGCGATCCTCGGCCAACACCTTGCCGGAGTCATCGTCGAGGAACCGGTAGATCAGGATCCGGTCGAACCCGGTGAAGAAGCGGAACCCCACCGCCGCCTGCTCGCACAATGCCGTCAACGATCCCGCCTGCTCGAACCCGGAGGAGGCGGCCGCCAGCCGGTCCATCACCGTCGACACGGACAGGTTTTCGTCGGATGCCGCTTCAAGCTCGACGATGACATGCTCGCCGGCCACGTGGGCGGTAACATCCAGCGTCTCGCCGGCGGCGGTTCGAAGCTGGCCGATGAACCCCGTCGCGGTGCCGCGCCGGAGCAGCGCTGCGACCTTCGCGCACAGCGCGTCGCCGATCAGCACGTCTAGTCCCTGGTCCAGCCAGTCGGCGACGCCGAGGCGCTGCTCGACGTCGCCCGCAACGTGGCGGACGCTCAGGCCGTCGCGCGCGGCGACCAGCATGATGCCGTGCGGCTGGATCAAGCCTGGCGCCTCGATCGCCTCGATATCGCAGGATGTCAGTTCGGGCAGCGCGGTCGCATCGATCATCCGCTACGACTCCATCGCACGAGGGCGGGAGCACGATCGGGCTCCCAGCCGCTTACAGCCAAGACTCGTGCAAGCGATCCAGGACCATAACAGGTTTCGGTGGGTCGGCTACAAGGTGGCTCGCGCCAGCAAATTGGTCAGGGCGGCGATGCTGTCGAACCGCGCGACCAGCGCCATCACGTCTCCGGTTTCCTCGCCGGACAGGCAATGGCGCACATTGGCGCGGAATTTTTCCTTGATCGCCGTCTTGCTGACTGGAGTTCTCGGGGCTGCCGCGCCGCTCGAGTATCTCCCGGTGCAGCGTCGTGCCCGCCTGGGTGGTAGGCGCCATTCGGCAGGCATGCCGTGCCGCCCGCCCGCGGGCGCTGATCGCCGGATCGTCGAATACCGTGATGCGGCGCATGAAGTCGAGCAGAGCCGGATCGGCCAGGTTGTCTTCCACATAGTCCGCAACGCCGACATCCAAGCCGCATGCCATCACGGCCAGCTCCAAGAACAGGTTCATCTGCGCGCCCGTGATGCCCGCTGGCTGGTATGGCCAGGCGGTATG
>JAYTTA010000524.1:0-3440 GCA_043745345.1 Acetobacteraceae bacterium
GTCGGGCATAGGCGTCGATCCTCTATTTGGGAGGAGATTAGCGTTCGGGCCGGGATGCGAGTAGGGGGCGACAAAACGGCACTGTTCGAGGACCATCCAATGACGCTGACCCGCCGCACCCTCGCCGCCTCCCTGGCCGCAGCCCCCCTCCTCGCCCATCGCGCTGCTCGGGCCGCCTCCGCGCCTGTCCGTATCGCCGTCCAGCCGGGGATGACCTACCTGGTGACCAACGTGATGCAGCACCGCCAGCTGCTGGAAAAGCACGCAGCTGCCGTCGGACTCCCAGGGTTGAAGGCTGAATACGTCCGCCTCGCCGCCGGGAATAACGTCAACGACGCGGTGATCTCCGGCGCGGTGGAGATCGGCGCCACCGGCGTCCCCGCCTTCCTGCTGATGTGGGCGAAAACCCGAGGCTCCGCCGACGTGATGGCAATCGCGCCGTTCAACAACATGCCGCTGGTGCTCGTGACCCGGAACCCGGCGGTGCAGAAAGTCGAGGACCTCGGCCCGAATGACCGTATTGCGCTGCCGGGTGTGGGCGTGTCCAGCCAGGCGATCATGTTGCGTATGGCCGCCGCCCGTGCGTTCGGGGACGCCAATTTCCAGAAATTCGACGCCCTGACCATCAACCGCGGCCACCCCGACGCGATGGCGGCGCTGCTGTCCAACACCGAAATCAATTGCCACTTCAGCGCCGCGCCCTATTTGCAGCGGGAGCTGGCGGTGCCGGGCATCCACCCGATCCTGACCTCGACCGATGTGTACGGCGGGCCCGGCACGATTGGTGTGACGTTCGCCATCAAGAAGTTCCGGGACGCCAACCCAAAACTGATGGCCGCGTTCATCGGCGCCACGCGGGAAGCCATGGCCCTGATCAAGAACGACCATCGGGCCGCGACCGAGGCCTATATGGCGGTCTCGGGCGACAATGCGGCCCGAGCGGAGGTGGAGACGATCATTGCCGATCCCTCGACATTCTTCGATATCATACCGCGCGGCACGACGAAGGTGGCGGAGTTCATGCACCGCACCGGACAAATCAAGGTGAAGCCGGAGAGTTGGCAGGCGCTGTTCGTGCCGGAGTTGCACGATGTCGCGGGGAGTTAGGGCGAAGCCTTCATCGCCGCGATGGCCTTAACGGTTCCGCTAACACGGATGGAAGGCATGGGTGACTCCTTCGCATGTCACGGCACGTTAAAAGATCGGCCGTGACCGAACGAACGCGAAGGAGATCACCCGACGGCGTTAAGCCGCCGCGGCCAACTCCCCGTTGATCACCAGCCCGTCGTGCCCACCGGACACGTGAACGGTGTCGCCTTCCTTGATCGAACCCTCGAGAATAAACCCGGCCAGGGGGTTTTGCAGCGTCCGCTGGATCACCCGCTTCAGCGGGCGAGCGCCGTAGGTACTGTCGTAACCCTCCGCCGCCAGCCAATCCAGGGCGGAACGGTCCATATCCAGATCGATCTTCCGGTCCGTCAGCAGCGCCCGCAGGCGCTCCAGCTGGATCTTCACGATCGCCGCCATATCGGCGCGTTGTAAACGCCGGAACAGAACGATCTCGTCCAGCCGATTCAGGAACTCGGGCCGAAAATGCGCGCGCACCGCGTTCATCACCTGCCCCTGTACCATTTCGACCTTCTCGCCCTCGGGCTGCGCCGCCAGCACGTCGGAGCCGAGGTTGGAGGTCAGAATGATGATGGTATTCTTGAAATCCACTGTTCTGCCCTGGCCATCCGTCAGCCGCCCGTCGTCGAGGACTTGCAGCAGCACGTTGAACACATCCTCGTGCGCCTTTTCCACCTCGTCGAACAGAATCACCTGGTACGGCCGGCGCCGCACGGCCTCGGTCAGCACGCCGCCTTCGTCGTATCCGACATAACCGGGGGGCGCGCCGATCAGGCGGGATACCGCGTGCTTCTCCATGAATTCGCTCATGTCGATGCGTACCATCGCGCGATCGTCGTCGAACAGGAACGAGGCCAACGCCTTGGCCAATTCGGTCTTGCCGACACCGGTCGGGCCGAGGAACAGGAACGATCCGATGGGCCGGTTCGGATCCTGCAATCCGGCACGCGCCCGCCGCACCGCATGGGCTACAGCGGTCAAGGCTTGATCCTGGCCGATCACCCGCTCCCGCAGCTTGGCTTCCATCTGCATCAGCTTAGAGCGTTCGCCCTCCAGCATCTTGTCCACGGGCACCCCGGTCCAGCGGGACACGACGCCGGCGATCGCCGCCTCGTCCACCGCTTCGTTGACCAGCTTGCCCTCGCCGGACCTGCTCAGCAGCCCTTCGATTGCCGGGATCACGCCATAGCGCAGTTCCGAGGCCCGAGTCAGATCGCCGTTACGCTGTGCCACTTCGGCTTCGCCGCGCGCCTGATCGAGGCGTTCCTTCAGCTTCTGGGTTTCCAGCACCTCGCCCTTCTCCGCCTTCCAGGCGGTGGTCATGGCGTTGGCTTTTTCTTCCAGGTCGGCCAGCTCCTTTTCCAGCTTCACCAGCCGGTCCTTCGACGCGGAGTCGGTTTCCTTCTTCAACGCCTCGCGCTCGATTTTCAGCTGAATCACCCGGCGGTCGAGTTCGTCCAATGCCTCAGGTTTGCTGTCGATCTGCATGCGCAGGCGGGACGACGCCTCGTCCATCAGATCGATCGCTTTGTCAGGCAGGAACCGGTCGGTGATGTAGCGATTCGATAATGTCGCCGCCGCCACCAGCGCGCCATCGGTGATCCGCACGCCGTGGTGGAGCTCATACTTTTCCTTGATGCCGCGCAGGATGGAAATGGTGTCGGCGACCGACGGTTCACCCACGAACACCGGCTGGAACCGGCGGGCCAGGGCCGCGTCCTTCTCCACATGCTTGCGGTTTTCCGTCAGCGTCGTCGCGCCGATGCAATGCAGCGTGCCGCGCGCCAGTTCCGGCTTGATCAGATTGGAGGCATCCATTGCCCCGTCCGCCTTGCCGGCGCCAACCAGAGTGTGCATCTCGTCGATGAACAGGATTATTTCTCCGTTGGCGGACTCGATTTCTTTCAAGACCGCCTTTAGCCGTTCCTCGAACTCGCCGCGGTATTTCGCGCCCGCGACCATGGCGCCGAGGTCCAGCGACAGCAGCTTCTTGCCCTTGATCGCTTCCGGCACGTCGCCGTTGACGATGCGCAGCGCGAGGCCTTCGACGATGGCGGTCTTGCCGACGCCGGGCTCACCGATCAGCACCGGGTTGTTCTTGGTGCGCCGCGCCAGCACCTGGATGGTGCGGCGAATTTCCTCGTCGCGGCCGATCACCGGGTCGAGTTTCCCCTCCCGAGCGATGGCGGTGACGTCGCGGGCGTATTTCTTCAGGGCCTCGAACCCGGCCTCAGCGTTGGCGCTGTCGACCTTGCGGCCCTTGCGAATGTCGGCAATGGCTTTTTCGAGCGCAACCGCCGTCACGCCTGCGC
>JAYTTA010000525.1:0-3440 GCA_043745345.1 Acetobacteraceae bacterium
CCATCTGCGCCTGTTCCGGTCGCGAACAGCTCCGGTCGATACTGCGTGCTATGGCATGGCCCCTGCCGATAGAACTGGGCCGGGTGCGGCAATGGCGACGCGCTGTCCGCACGGGCCGGCGCGGTCCCCAACGGCAAGCCGGCAATCACGGTCATGCCGGACGCCGCGCCCAGCAACGAACAGGAAACCCGCGGCATCGCTATCCTTCAGAAAGCCTTCACCGCGGGTCCTGCGAGTCGGACGCCAGAAAAGCGGAAAAACGGTCCTTATAGTCCGGATGCCAGCGCGACAGCGCGGGGCGATTATGGACGATATCGCCGATGGCCCAAAGCATGCGCCGGTTGTCGATCTCGCGCGTCACGTTGTTGTCCGGGCACAGCACGTAGAAATCGCCCGCCGCCATGCCGGCAAGCAAGTAGTCCACGACCTGATCCGGCGTCCAGGCGTCGGCCGGCTTCTCGGTCGCCAAGCCGCGCGTCATGCCGGTGAAGGTCGATCCCGGCACCAGCAGATGCGCGCTGACCTGGCCGTTTTCGACCTGGCGGAGCGAGTGCGCCAGCCCCTCGGTCAGCATCTTCACCCCGGCCTTGGACACGTTGTAGGCGGTGTCCCCCGGCGGCGCGGTGATGCCCTGCTTCGATCCGGTATTGATGATGGCGCAGGAGGTCTTCTGGTCGATCATCGCCTGCGTGAAAACCTGCACGCCATTGATGACGCCGAACAGGTTGACCTCCAGCACCCGCCGCCAGCGCTCGGGATGGTCCCACGGCCCGCCACCGGGCGCGGTGCCGGCATTGTTCATCAGCACCGCGACCTCGCCGAACCGGCCGTAGACCTCGTCCTTCAGGCGCCGCACGGCATCGGCGTCGCTGACATCGGTTGCCACCGCCATGACATCGCTGCTGGCTGAGCCACTGGCTGCCGCAACCGCCGCGCGGGCGGCGTCCAAAGCATCGCCGCCGAGATCGGCCAGGCACACCCGCATGCCCATTTCAGCGAACCGCCGCGCCGCGGCCAGGCCGATGCCGCTGGCCGCCCCGGTAATCACCGCGGCTCGGCCGGCCCCCAGCGCCGGATGTCCGCTCATGGCCGGCGAGGCGTGTTGAGGTTGACGGTCACGTTCTTGCGTTGGGTGAAGCTGTCCAGCATTCCCTCCAGCGAGAACTCGCGCCCAATGCCGCTTTGCTTGTAGCCGCCATACGAATGTCCCGGCACCTGGCCGAGGCCCTGGTTGACCTGCACCCAGCCACTCTCGATCGCGTGCGCGGCGCGCAGGCCGACGCCGATGTCATGCGTCCAGACATAGGCCGCCAGCCCGTAATGGCTGTCGTTGGCCATGCGGATCACCTCGGCCTCGTCGCGCCACGGGATAGCCACCAGCACCGGCCCGAAGATCTCCTCGCGCGCCAGCCGCCAGTCGTTGGAGGTGTCGGCGAACACCGTCGGCACCGCGAACCAGCCCTCGCTGAGCGGCCCCTCGGTCGGCGGCAGGCCGCCAAACACCAGCCGCGCATCGGGCCGCGCCAACCCGTCCTGAACGTAGCCGCAAACCTTTCGGAACTGCTTCTCGTTGATGATCGAGCCGATGTCTGTGGCCTCGTCCAGCGGATCGCCAAGTTTTAGCGCTTGCGTCTTGGCGGAGAGCTTATCAAGAAAGTTGTCGAAGATGTCGGCGTGCAGAAACAGCCGCGACCCCGCCGTGCAGGACTGGCTTTGGCGGGTGAAGCGCATCGCGGCGATGATGCCGTCCACCACCCAATCCTCATTTGCATCGGAAAACACGATTGACGGGCTCTTGCCGCCAAGCTCCAGCGACACCGGCACGACGCGGTCGGCGGCACCACGCATGATGAGCTTGCCGATTTCGGTCGATCCGGTGAACGAAAGTTTTCGCACGATCGGATGCTGGGCCAGCGGACCGCCGCATTCCTCGCCAAGCCCGGTAAGCACGTTCAACACGCCGGCTGGCAAAAAATCCTGGCAGATGGCGGCCATCGTCAGCACGCCGAGCGGCGCGTCCTCGGCCGCCTTCAGCACCATCGTGTTGCCGGCGCACAATGCCGCGGCAATCTTCAGCGCGCCAAGCAGCACCGGCGCGTTCCACGGGATGATCGCGCCGACCACGCCCAACGGCTCGCGCCTCGTGTAGCTCAACACCTGCTCGCCGAGCGGGATCGTTTCTCCCTTCAGCTCGCCGCCGAGGCCGCCGAAATAGCGAAAGATGTCGGCGGTGTTCCTGACCTCCGGCCGCGCCTGGGTGCGCAGCGCATTGCCGGTCTCCTCCGCGACAATGCGTGCCAGCTCCTCCGCCCGCGCCTCGATCGCGTCGGCGATGCGCAGCAGCATCCGTCCGCGGTCGCGCGGTGCCACCAGGCGCCACGTCGCGAAAGCGTGGGATGCCGCCTGCATCGCGCGGTCCACGTCCTCGGCGTTACCGCGCGGGACGGTGGCGATGACCCGGCGGTTGGCCGGGTTCTCCACGCTCAGTGTCTGATCCGATGCGCTCGAAACCCAGGCGCCGCCGATCAGCATTTTTCTGACGATCGGCTCGATCGATGTGCTGCGTGTCTGCTCTGTCACTGACATAGGGTGCTTCCTGCAAAGCGTTCTGGACCGTTACCGGATATAGTGGCGCCCTGCCGGAGGGTCCACCCGGCGGCGTTGCTAAACGTCTTGCCTTTCTCGGGCGAAAGGCCAGATTGATGGCATGGACAGCCAGGCCTTCGACGTCGTCATCATCGGTGCCGGGATCGCCGGTGCCACCGCTGCTGCCGCACTCGGCGCGACCCACAGGGTGGCGCTGGTCGAAGCCGAGGAAGCCGCCGGATTTCACAGCACCGGCCGCTCCGCCGCGATCTGGATCCTGAACTACGGACCGCCCGATGTGCACTTCCTCACTGGCGCATCTCGCGCGTTCTTTGAGAGCCCGCCGCCAGGCTTCTCCGACACGCCCCTGCTGCGTCGTCGCGCCGTGCTCTATCTCGCGCCCGAGGATCAGCGCGCGCAATTCGATATCTTCATGACCGGCGCCGAAAGCGTCCGCGTGATCTCCGAAAATGAGGCCCGGGCCCTGGTCCCCGTTTTGCGTCAAAATTACCTCGCCGCCGCGGCCATCGAGGATGACGCCTTCGACATGGACGTCGCCGCCATCCACCAGGGCTTCCTGCGCCAGATTCGCTCAGCCGGCGGCATCCTGGCGCTGCGCTCGCGCGCCGGGCGTATCGAACGCCGCGATGGCACATGGCATGTCGAGACCGCCTCCGGCGCCACCTTCCACGCGCCAACGATCGTCAACGCTGCCGGCGCCTGGGGCGACCTGGTCGCCGAGATCGCCGGCGTCACACCGCTTGGCCTGACCCCCTGCCGCCGAACCGCCGCCATCATCGATCCGAGCCCGCACCACGCGGAAAACTGGCCGATGATGATGGATGTCGCTCATA
>JAYTTA010000526.1:0-3439 GCA_043745345.1 Acetobacteraceae bacterium
ACCCGACAGGATGGTTTGGCCGCTTTCCTGGTCGGTCTTCAGACGCAGCGACGGGTCCTCGCCGGCCAGCTTCTGCAGGCCGAGCGTCATCTTCTCGACCGCTTCCTTGGTCTTCGGCTCGACCGAGATGTCGATCACCGGAACCGGGAACGCCATCCGCTCCAGCACCACCGGGTCATCCGCCGAGGCCAACGTGTCGCCGGTGCTGGTATCCTTGAGCCCCACGAACGCGGCGATGTCGCCGGCATGGACCTCCTTGATTTCGGCGCGCTTGTCGGCGTGCATCTGAAACATCCGGCCGATCCGCTCGCGATGATCCTTGGTCGTGTTCATGACTGTATCGCCGGATTTCAGGGTCCCGGCATAGACGCGCACGAAGGTCAGCGCGCCGTATTTGTCATTGATGATCTTGAACGCAAGCCCCGCGAATGGCGCCGTCACGTTGGCCTTAATGCGGCGGCGGTCGGAATGCTCGCCGTCCTCCTCACCCTCCTCGGCCGCGACCGAGATGCCGGGCACGTCGATCGGCGACGGCAAATAGTCCAGCACCGCATCCAGCAGCGGTTGTACGCCTTTATTCTTGAACGCCGTTCCGCACAGCACCGGACGGAACGCGCCGGAGATCGTGCCGAGCTTAATGCAGCGCTTCAAGGTCTCGACCTTGACGTCGCCGTGCTCGAAATACTCCTCCATCGCCTGATCATCGACGCCGACGGCGGTGTCGAGCAGGATCTGGCGGTACTCCTTGGCCTGCGCGACCAAGTCGTCCGGGATCGGCGCATCGTGGAACTTGGCGCCAAGCTCGCCGCCCTCCCAGAGGATCGCCCTCATCTCGACCAGATCGACGACGCCGATGAACGTGTCCTCGATGCCGATCGGCAGCTGCAGCGGCAACGCCACGATATCCAGCTTCTCCTTCAACGAGTCGAAGGCGCGGAAGAAATCGGCCCCCGTGCGATCGAGCTTGTTGATGAAAATGATGCGCGGCACGTTGTAACGGTCGGCCAGGCGCCAGTTGGTCTCCGACTGCGGCTGCACGCCAGCCACACCCTCAATGATGAACACGGCGCCGTCGAGCACGCGCAGGCTGCGGTTGACTTCGATGTTGAAGTCGATATGGCCCGGCGTGTCGATGATGTTGATGCGGTGGTCCTTCCACTCGCACGTCACCGCGGCGGAGGTGATGGTGATGCCGCGCTCACGCTCCTGATCCATGTAGTCGGTGGTGGTATTGCCGTCATGGACCTCGCCGATGCGGTGCGAGACCCCCGTATAATAAAGGATCCGCTCGGTCGTGGTGGTCTTGCCGGCATCGATATGCGCGGTGATCCCGATGTTGCGGATTTTGTCGAGTGAGTAGCTTGCCACGGTGAAATTCTCCATACGGCAACGGACGCCACGAGACGCGCGCACCCTCATTTGCCACCAGCCCAGCAGGCCGGTTCATTTCATGCCGTCAAATGCGATAGCACGGCGCGTTTTGCAAGCTTGGAAGTGGCACGGCACCCACGTCGGCACCCATGAGCAACAGCGCCGCCACAATTTATTACCTTTCTTAATCCTGAACAGCCCGGCCACCGGCTACGGTCAGGCTATGGATACCAGGGTGTTTCAGGGCTTCAATCGATTTGGCCTCGGCCGCCGCGGCCAGGAGGCGATGCCGGCCGACCCCGCGGCCTGGCTCGAAAATCAATTGCGCCAGCCCGACCCGGCGGCGCTTGTTGCCGCCACCGCCACTGGCCTGTCGGCGTTGCACGACGACCGCACAGAGAAGCCGAAGCCCGAGGACTCCAGGACCCGAGCACTCTACCGCGCCGACTCCGCCGCTCAGCTCGCCAACGCCATCACCACGCGGGCGCCCTTCCGCGAACGGCTGGTCTGGTTCTGGACCAACCACTTCACCGTCAGCGCGCGCCACCGCGAGTGCGCCGCCGTGCTCGGCGCCTTCGTCGAGGAGGCTATCCGCCCTCACGTCACCGGGCCGTTCCAGACCATGCTGGTGGCGGTGATGCGCCATCCGGCCATGCTGCTGTATCTCGACAACGCCAGCTCAGTCGGCCCGGCCAGCCTGGCGGGCAGTTTAGGCAAGCGCGGCCTGAACGAGAACCTGGCCCGCGAGAGCCTCGAACTGCACACCCTGACGCCCGCCGCCGGCTACAGCCAGGCCGACGTCACCGAATACGCGAAAATTCTAACCGGCTGGTCGATTGACCTCGAAGCCACCCCGCCCGGCTTCCGTTTCCGCCCGCGCGCCCACCAGCCGGGAGAGAAAACCCTGCTCGGCCAAAAATTCCCCGAGGGCAAGGAAGGCGGCATGCAGGCGCTGGCCTTCCTCGCCAATCATCCTGCCACCCACCGCGCGCTGGCTACCGCCCTCGCCCGCCACTTTGTCGCCGACGACCCGCCCGAGGCCGCGATCCGCCGGATCGAGGCGGCATTGCGCGACACCGGCGGCAACCTTGGCGCCGCCGCCCACGCGGTAATCGGGATCGAGGACGCGTGGACACCCGGCACCAAGATCCGCCGACCACAGGAACTGGTTGTTGCCGCAATCCGCGCGCTGGATCTACCGGAAACCAACCGGCCCGACCTGATCGCCGTCCTCGCCGGGCTCGGCCAGCCGTTCGGCTCCGCCCCGGCGCCGAACGGGTGGCCCGACCGCGCCACCGACTGGGCCGCCCCCGAGGCTATGCTGCGCCGCATCGATTGGGGCTACGCAGTGTCCGCCCGGGCCGGCGACCAGGACCCAGAAGCCATAGCCGACACCAGCCTGGGACCGCTGCTGCGGACCTCGACCCGCGATGACATGCGCCGTGCCGGCTCGCGCCGCGACGCGCTCGCCCTGCTGCTCGGCTCACCGGAGTTCCAGAGACGATGATCCTCACCCGTCGGAACGCGCTGCTCGGATTGGCCGGCAGCATAACGCTCGGCCGCGCCAGCCTGGCGGTGGCCGCCGCTCCCACCGACCAGCGTTTCGTCGTGGTCATCCTGCGCGGCGCTATGGACGGGCTGTCGGCGGTGGTACCCTACGGCGACCCAGCCCTGGCTGGCCTGCGCGGCGAGCTGCTGCCGCCAGCCCCGGGGCAGGAAAATGGCCTGCTCGATCTCGGCGGCTTTTTCGGCCTGCACCCGGTCCTGGCCAATTTCCAGGCGATGTACAAGGACGGCGAGCTGGCAGTGTTGCACGCCGTCGCCGGCGCCTACCGCAGCCGCAGCCATTTCGAGGCACAGGACTACCTCGAAAGCGGAGCCAGCCAGCGCCTCACCACCGGCTGGCTCAACCGCGTCGTGGCCGCGTTGCCCGCCGCCTCCGGCCCGCCCACCCTCAGACCCGTCGACGAGGCCTTCGCCGTCGGCGTCTCGGTGCCGCTGCTGCTGCGCGGCCCCGCCCCCGTCGGCAGTTGGGCGCCCAAAAGCTTCGCCACCCCCTCGCCCGAGC
>JAYTTA010000527.1:0-12851 GCA_043745345.1 Acetobacteraceae bacterium
TCTCCTAAAGTAACGGGTTCTAAGGAACTAGTTCCTTAGCGGGACCAGGGCAGAGCCCTGGCCTTCCTAACCTTCTTCTAGGAAAAACCCATGGCCTCCGCAGCCGAGCAGCTAGCTTCCAGCATGAGCATGGGCGCCTTTTCAAAGGCGACCGAACTTAAAAACCGCATCTGGTTCACCCTGGCCGCGCTGGTGGTGTATAGGATTGGCACTTACATACCCGTCCCCGGCGTAGACGCCTCGGTGATGGCCGAGATGTTAAACCAGCATGGTGGCGGATTGTTAGGCCAATTCGACATGTTCTCCGGCGGCGCGTTGCGCCGAATGACCGTGTTTGCGCTCAACATCATGCCTTACATCAGCGCCAGCATTATCGTGCAGCTGCTCAGTGCCGCCGTGCCGTCGTTGGAGGCGCTGAAGAAGGAGGGCGATTCTGGGCGCAAGCGGCTCAACCAATACACCCGCTATTTGACGGTGCTGATCGCCCTGTTCCAATCCTACGGCATCGCCGTGGGGCTTGAGAGCATGCACGGCAGCTTCGGCGCGGCGGTGATCGATCCCGGGATGTTCTTCCGGTTTTCCTGCGTCGTCACGTTGGTCGGCGGCACCATGTTCCTGATGTGGCTGGGAGAACAGATCACCGCGCGCGGCGTCGGTAACGGCATCAGCCTGATCATCTTCGCCGGTATCGTTGCGAATTTACCCACCGCTTTGGCGCAGCTGCTTGAGCTTGGCCGAACCGGGGCGCTGTCAGCCTTCTTCCTGCTGATCTTCGTGGTTCTGGCGGTGGCGGTAATTGCCTTCATCGTGTTCATGGAACGAGCGCAGCGCCGCATTGTGGTGCAGTACCCGAAGCGTCAGGTCGGGCAGCGCATGTTCGGCGGCGACAGCACGCATATGCCGCTGAAGATCAATACCTCCGGTGTTATTCCGCCGATCTTCGCCAGCTCGCTGCTGCTGGTGCCGGCCACCATCGCCGGATTCTCGCAGAACGGTCCATCCTGGGTTCAGACCATCGCCCAGCAGCTGGCGCACGGTCAGCCGGGCTACATGGTGCTGTATGCCGCTATGATCATCTTCTTCTCGTACTTTTACACCGCAGTGGTGTTCAATCCGCAGGAGACGGCCGACAATCTGAAGAAGTATGGCGGCTTCATCCCGGGCATCCGTCCGGGCAGCAACACCGCCGACTATTTCGATTACGTGTTGACACGGTTGACCACAATCGGTGCGCTTTACCTGACGGTGGTCTGCTTGCTGCCGGAGGTGCTGATCAACAGCTACGGCCTGCCGTTTTACTTCGGCGGCACCAGCCTGCTGATCATCGTTTCGGTGACCATGGACACGGTGACCCAGATCCAGTCGCATCTGCTGGCCCACCAGTATGAGGGCCTTATCAAGAAGGCCAAGGTCAAGGGGCGCCGGTGATGAACCTGATTTTCCTCGGCCCCCCAGGCGCCGGAAAGGGAACTCAGGCCAAGCGCGTGCAGGAAAAATACGGTATCGCCCAAATCTCGACCGGAGACATGCTGCGGGCTGAGGTTGCCGCTGGTTCGCCGGTCGGGCGGGAGGCCAAGACGATTATGGAGTCGGGCGCGCTTGTCTCCGACGACATCATCATCCGCATGCTGGGCAACCGGATCGGGCAGGCCGATTGCGCCCAAGGTTTTATACTCGACGGCTTCCCTCGAACCGTGCCGCAAGCAGAGGCACTTGATGCGCTGCTGGCTGACAGGGGCTTGACGCTGGATGCCGTGATCGAGCTCAAGGTCGATGACGCGGCGCTGATTGAGCGCATCGCGGGCCGCTATACCTGTGCCTCCTGCGGGGCGGGCTATCACGACAGCTTTCATACGCCGACCGTCGCCGCCGTCTGCGATGTCTGCGGAACGTCCAAGTTCATTCGCCGCGCCGACGACAAGCGAGAGACGGTGCAGGCGCGGCTCGATGTTTACAACCGCCAGACGGCTCCGATCCTGCCGCATTATGCCGCCCACGGATCGTTGCGGACGCTCGATGGAATGGCTGATATCGACCAGGTCACCGCCGCGGTCGATGGGATCCTGCGACCGATGCACGTCGAGGTCAAGAATTGACAAAGAGTTGATCGTGCGGCGTTGACTCGGGGCGGCGCAACAGTATAGTGCGCGACCTTCGACCTTGTTCCGGCAACAGCTGTTTCGGTTTGAAAATCCGCCGTGGCAATGGTCTTTCGACGAAATACCGGGGTGATTGGATGCGTGCATCGGGTCGCCCTGTTCCAGCCCTCCGGGGTGAAGATTTGCCTTAGCTATTTCCCGGATACGCCGCACCAAGCGGGACGATCGGGATCACAGGAGTACCAGCCTTGGCGCGTATTGCCGGCGTGAACATCCCTACCAACAAGCGGGTGAAAATCAGCTTGCGCTATATATTCGGTATTGGACCGGCCAAGTCGCAGGAAATCTGCACCCGGCTGGCAATCCCGGAAGCTCGGCGCGTCAACCAGCTTTCCGACGACGAGGTGCTGCGGATTCGTGAACTGATCGACCGCGAGTACCGTGTCGAGGGCGACCTGCGGCGTGAGACAGCGATGAACATCAAGCGGCTGATGGACCTTGGCTGCTACCGCGGCCTGCGCCATCGCCGCGGCCTGCCGGTTCGCGGCCAGCGAACCCACACCAACGCCCGCACCCGCAAAGGTAAGGCGGTCGCGATCGCCGGCAAGAAGAAAGTCACGAAGTAGGGCGCTTCGCTTTTTTCGCCGCAGACTATGCCGCCACACGCCATACGGTGTGGGGCCGCCAGGAATAGACAGGATCAAAGACCATGGCGAAACCCGCCGCTTCGCGTCCCCGCAGGAAGGAACGCAAGAACATCACGTCCGGTGTCGCCCATGTGGCGGCGACGTTTAACAATACCATGATCACCATTACTGACGCGCAGGGCAACACAATCGCCTGGTCGTCGGCCGGTAGTTCCGGCTTCAAGGGCAGCCGCAAATCGACACCGTATGCGGCCCAGGTCGCGGCCGAGGATGCTGGCAAGAAGGCCAAGGAACATGGCATGGAAATGCTGGAAATCGAGGTCAGCGGCCCCGGCTCGGGTCGCGAGAGCGCGTTGCGCGCCCTGCAGGCGGTCGGCTTCTCGATCTCGGCCATCCGCGATATGACGCCGATACCGCATAATGGCTGCCGTCCGCGCAAGCGTCGCCGCGTTTGATTCTCTGCTGCCGCGCCCGTGTCGTGGGCGCGTGTGATCGGAAGCCGCGGTTGGTCGGACGTGATCCAGATGGGTCGGTAAAGGAATTCGTATGAAACAGAGCGCGATCATCCAGAGGAACTGGCAGTCGCTGATCAAACCGGAAAAGCTTGGTGTCGAGCCCGGCTCTGATCCGTCGACGGTCGCCACCATCGTCGCCGAGCCGCTCGAGCGCGGTTTCGGCATGACCTTGGGCAATGCTATCCGCCGTATCCTGCTGTCGTCTCTGCAGGGCGCTGCCGTCACCGCTGTGCAGATCGACGGCGTGTTGCATGAATTCAGCAGCATCCCTGGCGTGCGCGAGGATGTCACCGACATCGTGCTCAACATCAAGCAGTTGGCGTTGCGGATGCACGGCGAGGGCCCGAAGCGCATGGCGTTGACTGCCACCGGCCCAGGCGAGGTTCGCGCCGGCCAGATTACGGTCGGTCACGACATCGAGATCATGAATCCCGACCTGGTGCTGTGCACGCTCGATGATGGCGTCAAGCTCGGCATGGAATTCACGGTCAACCTCGGCAAGGGCTACCAGCCAGCCAGCGTCAACCGTCCGGAAGATGCGCCGATCGGCCTGATCCCGGTCGACAGCATCTATTCGCCGGTGCGCCGCGTGTCCTACCGGGTCGAGCCGACCCGTGTCGGCCAAGTCACGGACTACGACAAGCTGCTGCTCCAGGTCGAGACCAACGGCGCCGTGACGCCCGAGGATGCGGTGGCGCTCGCCGCCCGCATCCTGCAAGACCAGCTTCAGTTGTTCATCAACTTCGATGAGCCGCAGCAGGTCCGCCATGAGGAAATCCAGGATGACCTGCCATTCAACCGCAACCTGCTGCGCAAGGTCGATGAGCTTGAGCTATCGGTCCGTAGCGCCAACTGCCTGAAGAATGACAACATCGTTTATATTGGCGACCTGGTGCAGAAATCCGAGCAGGAGATGCTGCGCACGCCGAACTTTGGCCGCAAATCCCTGAACGAGATCAAGGAGGTGCTGACCTCCATGGGCCTGACCTTGGGTCAGCCCGTTTCAGGCTGGCCGCCCGAGAACATCGAGGATCTGGCCAAGCGGCTAGACGAGCCTTTCTAGATCTGAACAAGGACTAACTCCATGCGTCACGGTGTTGCCGGTCGAAAGCTCGGTGTTACGGATACCCATCGGCTTGCGATGTTTCGCAACATGGCGCACGCGCTCATCAAGCACGAGCAGATCACCACGACCTTGCCCAAGGCGAAGGAATTGCGCCCAGTTGCCGAAAAGCTGATCACGCTTGGCAAACGCGGCGGGCTGCATGCGCGCCGCCTGGCCTACGCCGAGCTGCGCGACGACGTGATCGTGGCCAAGTTGTTCGGCACCTTGGCGGATCGCTACAAGGCGCGGACTGGCGGTTACTGCCGCGTATTACGGGCGGGAATGCGCTACGGTGATGCAGCCGACATGGCGGTGATCGAGCTGGTCGATCGCGACCCGGCGGCAAAGGGGCTGGATAGCGGGCCCGTGCAGGTTCGTGACGAGGACGACGACGCGGAGTAAGCAAGGCGGGGCTCTGCCCCGGACCCCGCCAAGGGTCTAGGCCCTTGGAACCCGCGACTTAGGGTGGGTGATATGCCTTCTGATGGCGACTTGTTTTCCGGCGTTGCGTTGCCCGGGGCGCCTTTAAGCGCTGGCCGGCCGCTCGCGGATCAGCTTCGGCCGCAGACCCTGGCCGGCGTCGTAGGGCAGGACCATCTGCTCGGTTCTGACGGCACCCTTACCCGGATGCTGGAGCACGGGTCGCTCGTTTCACTGATCTTCTGGGGTCCGCCAGGTGTCGGCAAGACCACCATCGCGCGCCTGCTCGCCGATCGCGCCAAACTGTATTTCGAACAGCTATCCGCGGTGTTCTCCGGTGTGGCCGACCTCAAGCGCGTGTTCGAGGCGGCTGGCAAGCGGCGCCGGGGCGGGCAGGCGACCCTGCTGTTTGTTGACGAGATCCACCGGTTCAATCGCGCCCAGCAGGACGGTTTTTTGTCCGTCGTCGAGAACGGCACCGTGGTGCTGGTCGGCGCCACCACCGAAAACCCATCCTTCGCACTGAATGGCGCCCTGCTGTCGCGCTGCCAGGTGCTGGTGCTGCGCCGGCTGGACGATGCGGCGCTGGAAAAGCTGCTGCACCGCGCAGAGGCCGAAGCCGGAAAAACCTTGCCGCTGGGGCCGGAAGCCCGCGCCTCGCTGCGCGCCATGGCCGATGGCGACGGGCGCTATCTGCTCAACATGGTCGAGCAGATACAGACCTTGCCGGCCGAAGCGCCGATGCATGACGTCGCCGAATTGTCGTCGTTTCTGGCGCGGCGGGCTGCCTTGTATGACCGGGACCGCGAGGAGCATTACAACCTTATCTCGGCGCTGCACAAGTCGCTGCGCGGCTCCGATCCGAATGCGGCTTTGTACTGGTTTGCGCGCATGCTCAACGGCGGCGAGGATCCGCGCTATATAGCGCGCCGGCTGGTGCGGTTTGCGGCCGAGGATATCGGCATCGCCGATCCCAACGCGCTGACACAGGCACTCGCCGGCTGGGAGGCCTATGAGCGTCTGGGCAGTCCGGAAGGCGAGCTTGCTTTGGCTCAAACAGTCATCTATCTCGGCGCCGCGCCGAAATCGAACGCGGTGTATAAGGCCTACTCGGCAGCACGGGCGGCGGCGAAATCGACCGGTAGCCTAACGCCGCCATCCCATATACTGAACGCGCCGACCAAGCTGATGAAGGACATCGGCTACGGCGTCGGATACCAGTACGATCACTCGGCCGAGGAGGCATTCTCCGGCCAGAACTACTTTCCGGATGGGATGGACCGCGTGGAATTCTACCAGCCGCAGGACCGCGGCTTTGAGCGCGAGATCGGCAAGCGGCTGCAGCATTGGAACCAGCTACGGCGGGAGCGTGGCGAATGACCGTCGCACCCGCCGCCGTGGCAACATCGCACAGCCGTCCAATTACGCTCTATGTCACCAAGGACGAAGCGGAAATCCGCCTCGACCGCTGGTTCCGCCGCCATTTCCCCTGGATCACCCAGGGTGTGGTCCAAAAACTTTGCCGCACCGGCCAGGTTCGCGTCGACGGCAAGCGGGCCGAGGCCGCGACCCGGTTGGCGCCAGGCCAGGCGATGCGGGTGCCGCCGCTGCCGGTGGCGCCGGTCAAGAAGGCGCGCGCGCCGGTGGCGCCGCACGATCCGCACCTGCTGCGCGAGCTGGAGCGTGCGGTGCTATACCGCGACGATGCGCTGCTGATCTTGAACAAGCCTCCCGGCCTGCCGGTGCAGGGAGGCCCGGGAATCACGCAGCATCTCGATGGCATGCTGGATGAGCTGCGCTTCGGCTCCGAACATCGGCCGCGGCTGGTGCATCGGCTGGACCGCGATACCTCCGGCGTTCTGGTGCTGGCGCGCACGCCCGGTGTCGCCGCCAAACTGGCCGCCGCCTTCCGCACCCGCGATGTCGAGAAAACCTACTGGGCGGTGGTGGTCGGCCGGCCGGTGCCGGTCGAGGGCCGCATCGACCTGCCCCTCAAGCGTGACGGTGGGCCGCGCGGAGAACACACGGTGGCGACGACGCGCGACGATGAGGACGGGCAACGCGCGGTGACTGATTTCCTCACTTTGGACCATGCCGCGCGAAAGCTGGCCTGGCTGGAATTGAAGCCGCAGACCGGGCGGACGCATCAGCTGCGGGTGCATTGCGTGGCGATCGGCGCGCCGATCCTGGGCGATATCAAATATGCCTTGCCGGACCATAACGGTGCCGGCACCGCGCTGGTCGAGGGGGTTTCCGACAGCCTGCATCTTCACGCCCGCGCCTTGCGGCTGCCGCACCCCGATGGCGGCACTCTGGAAGTGGAGGCGGATCTGCCAACCCACATGCGCGAGACTTTTTCGACCCTCGGCTTCACCGCTCTGCCGGCCCGCGATCCGCGGCGGAGGACGCGGTGATGCGGGGACGTTGGTCGCGCTGGCTGGGGATCGCTTTCGGGGTCCTCGTGCTGCTGATCCTGGCGCCTATCGCCTATTTTTCCATTGTCGGCGTGGACGCGTTCAAGCCACGCATCGTCGCTGCCGTCGCCGCGGCCACAGGGCGTGAGCTGACCATCGCGGGTCCGATCGGCCTGAAACTGTCGTTGCTGCCGACCTTGAGGATCGATGACGCCGCGTTGTCCAATCCGCCTGGCTTCTCGCGTCCGGAGATGGCTCGGCTGCACCGTCTGGATTTGCAATTGGCCTTGCTGCCACTGCTCGGGCGCCGGATCGAGGTCAACAGCGTTGTCCTTACCGGGCCGGACATCCTGCTGGAGACCAACGCCGCCGGCCTGTCGAACTGGCAGTTCCAGCGCCAGTCTCCGGCGCATTCCAATGCCGCCGACCCGAAATCGGCGCCGGCGGCGAGGACGGAAATTCTGGTGCGCCGGATCGAGATCGACAACGGCCAGATCGCCATTCGGAACGCCGCCGGCGTGGTCCGGGCGGTGGGAATTCAGAAACTGACCGTCGCCGCCGACAGTATTGAGGGGCCGATGACGCTGGCCGCCGCTGCGGAGATTTCCGGTACGGCCCTGACCCTGAAGGCAGTCGGTGGATCGTTGGCTGCCCTGACCGGCGGCGGGGAAGAAAAATTTCCAATCGATCTGACGGCAGCGGCCCAGGGTGCCACGCTGTCGTTGAAGGGCGTCGTCGCCGACATTGCCAAGATGACCGGTGCCGATTTAGCCTTCAACGCCTCGGTGCCCGACCTCGCGGCGATGTCCGCGCTGGCCGGCACCGACCTGCCCGGGCTGAAGAACATTACCTTTCAGTCGCAGATTGCCGGCGCGCCGTCGGGCATCACGCTGGCTGGCCTGAAGCTTGCCATGCCGGACCTGGACATCGAGGGCGATGTGGCGATGGCGCTGGCGCCAAGGCCTTCCATTCGCGGCAAGTTGCACGCCGGGAAGATCGACGCCGACGCATTGCAGGCAGGATTTTCACGTTCCAGTGTGGCAGTTCCTACCGTTGCCGCGGCATCCCCAGCGGCGGCCGGGCGGAAAATATTTTCCGATGCCGAACTGCCTTTGGCCGCGCTGCTGGCGTTCGATGCCGATTTAAACCTTATCATCGATCAGTGCCTCTCGGGTGCCATGGCCTTGCGCGACATCGCCGGCCATCTGGTGCTGCATGCCGGGCGGCTGCAACTCGATCCGTTCGTCGTAACCGCGCCCGGCGGCGTGATCCATCTTGCGATCAACCTTGATGCCAGCGCCAACCCGCCACCGCTCGGCTTGGTACTGCGGGCGCCGTCGCTGGCGTTGCAGCCCTTGCTGGCGGCAATGCACATGCCGGCATTCGCGCAGGGTCAGATGGAAGTGTCGGCCGATCTGCACGGCGCCGGAAAATCGCCGCACGCCATAGCGGCCGGGCTCAACGGCAGCCTAGGACTGGCTGCCGAGAATGCCCGGATCGAACCCGCGCAGCTCGGCGAGCTTCTGCATCAGAAGGAAATACTGCAACTCGGCGGCGCCCAGCTCGGTGGTTTGACCGCGATGCGCTGCCTGGCAGTGCGCACCGAGGCGCGTGACGGAGTGGCGGATTTGAAAACCTTGCTGCTCGACACCGCGCCGCTGCGCCTGACCGGCGGGGGCGCGATCAACCTCGGCGCCGAAACTATGGCGCTCCGGCTGCTGACCACCGCGCGGCTTGGCGGCACCGGCGTAGTGGCTCCGGTCGAGGTTGGCGGAAGCTTGCTGGCGCCGACCTTCGGCGTCGGAAAGCTGGAGGCTCTGGCCGCCGCCGCGCAGGTCCTTGGCCAGACAGCCGTTGCTCGCAACAACCCGCAATTCGGCCTGACCATCGGCCAGCTCGGCCTCGACCGACTGGTTCCCGGTACCGCCAACCCGGAGGAAACCTGCGAGCGCGCGTTAGCCTTCGCCCGCGGCACCACGCCGCCGCCCGCGCAGGCTTCCCCGGCGTCAACTTCCCCGGCGCCAACTTCCCCGGCGCCAACACAAAAAAACCCGAAACCGGCGGACATCCTGCGCCAGCTGTTGCGTTGACTGGCATGAAACGATTTTGGCAAACGGCGGAAATATCGGCGGTGGCCGACTTCTATGCCGTGCTTCTCGACGGCAAGCCAATCCAGCTGCCGGGGCGCACCAAGGGCAATGCCGCGCTGCTGGTGCCGGGCGCAGCACTGGCGCAGGCGGTCGCCGACGAATGGCAGGCGGCGGGACGCGACAATGGCGGCGAAATGAGTTTTGCCGACACGCCGCTGACCCGGCTGGCCGGCACCGCGCAGGACCGTATCGCCGGCAACCGCGAACCGGTGGTCGACGCGCTGGCCCAGTACGGCGAGAGCGACGTGCTGTGCTACCGCGCGGAAACCCCGATCGCTCTGGCTCAGCGCCAGACGGAAAGATGGCAGCCCTGGCTGAATTGGGCCGTCTTGGAGATCGATGCGCCGCTGCGTACGACGACTGGCATCGTGCATGTGGCGCAACCGGAAACCAGCCTGCGGGCTTTGCGTGCCGCGGTTGCCCGGTTTGATCCGGTCACTCTTGCCGCATTGGGTGTGGTGATTCCGGCGCTCGGCAGCCTGGTGCTCGGGTTGGCGATGGCCCGCGGCGAACTCGGCGCCGTGGAGGCGTATGCGCTCGGGGCGCTCGACGAGCTGTTCCAGGTCGAACTATGGGGTGAGGATGCCGACGCCCTGGCACGCCGCATCGGCATCGCCGAGGATGTGGCAATTGCCGGCCGGCTGATGGATCTGGTGCGCGCCGGCTGATCCGTCAGCCGCGCGCTTCCGTCAGCCGCGCGAGGCGATCAGGCCGCCGGCCGCGACAAGCCCGGCGGCCACCAGCAACGTTGGTGTCAGCGCCGCGTAACCGGCCACGCCCAGCAGCAAGGTGGAGAGCACCGGCGTTGCGTAGGCCAAGGTGCCGAGCAGCCGTGGATCGCCGCGCTTCATGCCGATGTCCCACAGGAAGAACGCCGCGCCGACCGGACCCACGCCCATCGCCGCGATTGCCAGCCATGCCTGGGCATTCGGCATCACCGTGACTTCGAACAGCAGATGGGTGATCCCGGCGAGCAACGCCGTGGCGGCGCAGAAGCCGGCAATGGCGCCGCTTGGCACCCGCGAAAATCGGTGCGCCAGTACGGAGTACAGCGCCCAGACGATGCCGGCGCCTGTGGCAAAGACATATCCGATAACCGCGCGGTCCTGAATGCCGAACCGCGCGCCGCGCGCCAGCAGCAGCGCGCAGCCGATGCCGCCAAGCGCCAAGCCGATCCAACGCGCCAGACCCAACCGCAAGCCAAGCAGCAGCGAGGAAAACAAGACGATCAAAAGCGGCCAAAGATAGTTAAGCAGGTTGGCCTCAGCCACCGGCGCCAGCCCAAGTCCCGCGAAATACAGCGCGTGGTAGCCGAACAGGCCGCCAACGCCGTGCACCCATACCAGACCGGACTGGCGTAGAAGGCCAAGTTCTCCGCGAAGCATCAGAAGCAATAATCCCAACCCGGCAGAAACCAGGAAGCTCAGGGCAGTGACTTGCAATGGTGGGATCGCGCTAGCCACGCGTGAAAGCAGGGCGAGGGATGCCCAAATCAGGATTGCGATGCTGCCAGCGAGATTAGCAGGGCTGGGGCCAGCCCCGGACCCCGCCAGGGGAAGCGCCCCTGGACGAGCAGCACCTAAGAGGACAGATTCTAAGGGCTCGTCTTTAGCGGGGGCCAGGGGCAGAGCCCTTGGAGTTCCTTAATACATGTGCTGTCCGCCATTAATGGAAAGCGTCGATCCCGTAACGAAGTCCCCATCATCAGCCGTCAGGAACACCACGCCGCGCGCGATGTCGTGGGCAAATCCAAGCCGACCCATCGGAATGCGGGCGATGATCTTCTGCAGCACCTCGGCCGGCACCGCGCGCACCATGTCGGTATCGACGTAGCCCGGCGCGATGGCATTGACGGTGATGCCGAAGCGCGCGCCTTCCTGTGCCAGGGCCTTGGTGAAGCCGTGGATGCCCGACTTGGCGGCGGCGTAGTTGACCTGACCATACTGGCCGGCCTGGCCGTTGACGCTGCCAATACTGACGATGCGGCCGAATTTCTTGGCGCGCATGTCGTCAAAGGTCAGCTTGCACAGGTTGAAGCAGGAGCCGAGATTGGTGTCGATCACGGCGTCCCACATGTCGCGCGTCATCTTGGCCATCGTGGTGTCGCGGGTGATGCCGGCGTTGTTGACCAGGATCTCGATCGGCCCGACCTCCTCGCGGATTTTCACCACCGCTGCCTCGCATGCGGCGAAATCGCCGGCGTCAAAGCGCATCACCGTGATGCCGGTTTCGCCGTGAAAGGCCTCGGCCACGGCGTCGTTGCCGGCGTAGCTCGCGACTACGGTCCGGCCCGCCTCAGCCAGCTCGCGTGAGATCGCGGCGCCAATTCCTCTGGTTCCACCTGTAACGAGTGCAACGCGTGCCATTCTCCTGGACTCCCTTGTTTTTACTCCCGCTACTTTTGTAACCCTAAAGGGGGCGACGCAAAAGGGGCGTTCGCGGTTTCGGCGAACGCCCCTGCGGGTAGCCAGCCGAAGGTGTCGGGCTACCGCTCCAGGGTCATGGCCACGCCCATGCCGCCGCCGATGCACAGCGTCGCAAGGCCCTTCTTGGCGTCGCGCTTGCCCATTTCATGCAGCAGGGTGGTCAGCACCCGTGCCCCCGAGGCGCCGATCGGATGGCCGATGGCGATGGCGCCGCCATTGACGTTGACCTTCGCGGTATCCCAGCCAAGCTCCTTGTTAACCGCGATCGCCTGTGCCGCGAAGGCTTCGTTGGCCTCGATAAGGTCGAGGTCGGAAACCTTCCAGCCGGCCCGCTCCAGCGCCTTTCGGGCGGCGGGAATCGGACCCGTGCCCATCAGCGCCGGATCGACGCCCGCGGTGGCGAACGAGGCGATGCGGGCCAGCGGGGTCAGGCCGCGTCGGGCGGCTTCCGAGCCGGTCATCAGCACCAGAACCGCGGCGCCGTCGTTGATCCCGCTGGCGTTGCCGGCGGTCACGGTGCCGTCCTTGGTGAAGGCCGGGCGCAGCTTGGCCATGCCCTCGGCCGAGCTGTCATGGCGGATGTATTCGTCCTGATCGACCACGGTGTCGCCCTTGCGGCCCTTGACGGTGACGGCAATGATCTCGTCGGCGAACCGCCCGGCCTTCTGCGCGGCGCTGGCTTTCTGCTGGGAGGCGAGGGCGAAGGCGTCCTGCTCATCACGGGTGATCTGGTAGGCACGCGCCACGTTCTCGGCGGTAATGCCCATGTGATAACCGTGAAAGGTGTCCCACAGTCCGTCCTTCAGCATCGTATCGATGAATTCCAGCCCGCCCATCTTGGTGCCGCCGCGCAGATAGGCCGCGTGCTGCGACGTGCTCATGCTCTCCATGCCCCCAGCCGCGACAACGTTGCTTTCGCCGGTGCGGATCTGCTGGGCGGCGAGAGCCACGGCGCGCAGCCCCGAGCCACAGACCTGATTGATGCCGAACGCGGTCTTGTCGTCGGGCACGCCGGCGGATCGCGCGGCCTTGCGGGCGGGGTTCTGACCCTCGCCGGCGGCAAGTACCTGACCGA
>JAYTTA010000528.1:0-12830 GCA_043745345.1 Acetobacteraceae bacterium
GAGCGGACCTCGAGCAGCTCGGCCTTGAGCGCCTGGTGTGCCTGGAACCGAGCGATAGCGACGTCGATCACCGCCTTGACCCGGCTGGGCACCATGCCCTCGATGACGTAGGCGGCGACCCCGGCCTTCATCGCGGCGGCGATGCTTTCGGGGTCCGACCGGTCGACGAACATCACCACTGGGCGCGGCTCGTCGCGGTTCAGCACCTGCATGCTCTCGATGGTGTCACGGGACGGATTGTCGAGGTCGCAGACGACCACGTCGGCGCGCGATTGGCGGACCTGATGCACCAGGTCGGCGGAACTGGTGGCGCGGCCGACGATGACGCAGCCGGCATCGGTGAGGCCGGCGCTTACGGCGGCCGTGCGATCGGGATTGTCATCGAGCAGGAAGATGCGCAGCGGCGGCTTGGTCATGGTTCAACGTGTGTCTTTCACCCTCATAATGCGGTGCAACATGAGTAGTGTGAAGGCAAATGTCGACGAGGCCTAATAAAGCGGCATTACTAGGGTTATTTGGGTTAGGACTGGGCGGAGATTTGGCGTTTATGCCTGTTTATCAGGCGGATCAATACTGACTATCTGTCCAGCCAAATGGTCTCGAAACGCCAATGATTATAGATCGTGTTGTTGGCGATGGCGACGCCCTTTACCGATTTTTGCCAGCAGGTTCCGGCCCAGCCGTGGTCGATCACCGGGCGGGCGCCGTCCTCCTGCAGACGCTTGTCGATTTCCCACACCAGTGCGCGGCGCTTTTCGATGTCGGTCATCTGCGACTGCTGGTGGAACATCGCCTCGACCTCGGGGCTGCAGTAGTTGGTGTAGTTACGCTCGCTGTCGCAGGCGAAGGTCTCGAAGAACACCACGTCCGGGTCGTCGATACCGATGCCCTGGATGTTGAGGGCGACCGAGTAGTCCTTGCGTAGCAGCCTGGCGTACCAGATCGAGCTGTCGAGCACCTCAAGCTCGCCGTCGATGGCGACGTGCTTGAGGTGGTCGATCAGGATCACCGCCGCGTCACGATACACCGGAATATTTCGGGTGGAGACCTTCAGCCGCAGCGGCTTTTCCGCCGGATAGCCAAGCCTGGTCATGATGGCTCGGCCCTCGGCGCGGCTTTTCTCGACGTCGGGCTGGTAGCCGGCGACGGTCGCCAGGAATTCAGGCGACATGCCCCACTGGCCCTGCGGCGGCGGCAGCATGGCACCGCCTATCTTGTCGATGCCCTGACTGAGAATGGTGGTGAACGCCTGGCGGTCGATCGCCAGCACCATGGCACGGCGGATGGCGGCGTCGTTGAACGGCGGCTGGTCGCGATTGACCAACAGGTTGGCCTGGGTGTTGGTCGGCTGCAGCTCGCAGATGGCATCTGGCGCCTGAACCTCGATGTCGTGGGTCAAGATCGGCGACATCTCGCCGGTGAATGTCATGTCGAACTTGCCGGTGGCGAAGGCGAGCACGGCGGTGGCGCGGTTCGGGATGATGGTGAACTCGACGCCGTCGAGATAGGGCAGGCCGGGCTTCCAGTAATGCGGGTTGCGGGCGAGCTTAATGCTTTCGTTCTGCTTGAACTCGACAAAGATGAACGGCCCGGTGCCGACCGGATGGGTGCGCATCTGGGCCGCCGGCACGTGGCATGGATAGACGGGGGACATGCCTCCGGCCAGCATCGCCAGCAGCGACGGCTGCGGGTCCTTCAGGTTGAAGCTGACCTCAAGCGGGCCGTTGGTCGTGATGTCAGCGACGTTGAAGAACCAGGATTTTCGAGGATTCTTGCGCATCGTGGTGTCGCCGCGACCGAGCACCATGTCCCAGGTGCACTTGACGTCGGCGCTGGTGAAAGGTTTGCCGTCGTGCCAGGCGACGTTGTCGTGCAGGGTGAAGGTCAGTTTTCGGCCTTTCTCGCTCCAGTTCCAGGCGGTGGCGAGTTCGGGGAGGATGCGGTCGAGGCGGTTTTCGGCACTGGTGGGATCAAACACGACCAGGTTGTTGAACACGCCGGAGAAGGGCTCGATGGTGGAGATGGTGGCTTCCTCGTGGATCGAGGCGCTGGGCGGGTTGTCGCGATGCTCGACGCGCAGGATGCCACCGGATTTTTGGGCTACCGCGGGATGCAGGCCGGCGAGCAGGAAGGCGGCCATCAGGATGAGCGTCGGTGCCTTGCGCATACGTTCCCCGGAGCTCCTGTTGTTACAGGCACGCTGGTGTCGAATGCACATGGCGGTCAAGCACTCTATCCTGGTGGCCTTTGGGCGGCGCTGGACAGCAGGCCGATTCCCCGGCGTAATCAAAGCCAGGGAACTCCGATCGGAGCATGGAAAACATGTCAGCCGCCGCCATCGAAAGCTATGAGGTCGAGGCCTACAACACGGCCAAGGACTCGGAAAACAAGATCCATGACGACGCGGTGGCGCGAAAATTCGGCTTTTCCGGCGGGCTGGTACCGGGGGTGGATGTCTATGCCTACATGACGCACCTGCCGGTGGTGCGCTGGGGCCGGGCGTGGCTGGAGCACGGCACCGCGAGCTGCCGGTTCGGTAAGCCGGTCTATGACGGTAACCTGGCAGTGGTGACCGGCACGCGGGATGCCGACGGGCTGGCGCTGGAGGTGCACAGCGGAGGCGTTCTGTGCGCTACCGGACGGGCCGCCCTGCCGCCGCCACCGCCGCCGATCACGGCCGATTACGTGGCCGTGGTACAGCGCGCAACGCGCGATCCCGCCAGCCCCGGGTCCCTAAAGCCCGGAGACTGGCTCGGAATCGATCCGGTCGCGGCCGGCGCCGACTACATGGCGGGATATCTGGCTGATCTGCGCGAGACTAACCCGATCTACTCCGATGAGGGGCTGGTGCACCCGGGCATGATCCTGCGCATGGCGAACTGGGCGTTGGGCCAGAACGTGTTGCTTGGGCCGTGGATACATGTCGGCAGCGAAATTCAGAATTACTCTGTCGCGCGCGTTGGGGATGATCTGTCGATCCGCGCGCGAGTGGTCAGCAACCATGAGCACAAGGGGCATTTGTTTGTGGAGCTGGACGCGCTGGTGCTGGCCAATGGCCGCATGCCGGTGGCGCAGGTGAACCATACCGCGATCTATCGGCCGCGGCAGGTTGCCGATTTGTAGATGGTGGGTCGGTTTCAGTGTCTGATGATGGTGACAAGCGGCCATAGCCGGTGCCTCATGAACCTGCTGTGCGGGCGTCGAAATTCGGGAGTACCGTGTCGGCTGATGGAGAGAGTTTAATCCGGCATGTCATTCTGCCCGAACTCAGATCACCCCCGGCTGCTCGCAGGTAGTGAATGTTCGGGCAAACCGCATAATTTTCATTGCGGGCTAAACGGCGCTTCATGGCGAGTTGGTTGGTAAGGATAATTTCGTCGCCCAAGCTGATCAGGTGTTTCGCAATTTGCGTGCAGCCCTCCAGGCCGTAGGCTGCGACGCTAGTCATCTTGCGAAGATGACTGTTTTTCTCCGGGAAATAAGAAATCCAGGGACGTATCGCGAGTGCCGTCATCGGTTCTTTGCAACGAAAACGTCTCGTGCAGCGCCCATCGTTACATTAGTCGAAGTCTCCGAATTATATAGGCAGGACTTCCTGATTGAAGTTGAGGCGATCGCGGATTTTTGAAATATTCGATTTCCGCTTTGGGTCGGAAGCGGGATTCAGGCGGGCCTACTACCCTCGACCGGGGCCCAGGGGCGGCGCCCCTGGCCTCCTGCCTTCTTAGGCCGGAATACGCACCATCATCTGTTCGATGCCGTGGATGAAGTTGGAATAGATGCGCTTGGGCTCGCTGATGACCTCGATCACCGGGAAGCGCTTGAGGATTTCCTCCCACATGATCATCAGCTGCATCTCGGCCAGGCGATTGCCGACGCAGCGGTGAATGCCGAAGCCGAAGGCGAGGTGCTGGCGGGCGCGGGGGCGGTCGATGATGAACTGGTTGGCGCGTTCGATCACCTCCTCGTCGCGGTTGCCCGACAGATACCACATGATCACCTTGTCGCCCTTTTTTATCTGTTTGCCGCCGAGCTCGATGTCTACCAAAGCGGTGCGTCGCATGTGCACGATCGGCGACTGCCAGCGGATGATCTCGGGTACCATGGTCGGGATCAGGCCGGGGTTTTCGCGGAGTTTCTGATACTCGTCGGGGTTCTGGCTAAGCGCGTGCAGGCCGCCGGTGATTGAGTTTCTTGTGGTGTCGTTGCCGCCGACAATCAGCAGAATGATGTTGCCGAGGAACTCGCGCGGCGTCATGTCCCGCGTCGCTTCGCCATGCGCCATCATCGAGATCAGGTCGGGCTGCGGCTCGGCGTTGATGCGCTCGTTCCACAGCTTGGTGAACTCACCCAGGCAATCCATCAGGATAACGTTGCGCTGTTCCTCGCTGCTGATCTCGCCGCCGGCATTCTTGTCCATGGTGGCGATGTTCGACCAGTAGATGAGTTTGCGGCGCAGCTCGAACGGGAAGTCGAACAGGGTCGCCAACATCTGGGCGGTGAGCTCGACCGAGACGCGGTCAACCCAGTCGAACGGCTCGTCGCGCGGCAGGTCGTCGAGGATGGTGCCGATGCGCTCACGGATGATGTCGGAGAATTTTGCAAGGTTGAGCGGGGCGACAATGGGAGAAACAACCTTGCGCTGCTCGTCGTGGCGCGGCGGGTCCATGGCGATGAAGCTTGGCCGGATGAACTCCTTCTCGATGTCGCGGATGGTGATGCCGCCGATATAGGCGTCGGATGAGAACGCCTGGTGGTTGGTGTCAACCGCCATGATGTCTTTGTACTTGGTGACCGACCAAAAGCCGCCGTAGATGTTGTTCTCACTGTAATGAACCGGGTCCTCCCGCCGCAGCCGCTCGAAATACGGGTGCCAGGTGTCCTCCTGGAACAGGATCGGGCTGCTCGGGTCGAGCTGGTCGAGCGGGATCGAGTAGGCGTGGGCGGCGGCGGTGTTGGGGGCGGGGGCGTCCATCGCGGGGGCTCTCCTGGCGGGGCGGGTTGTTCAATGCTGGGCGTAGGACAGCCGGACGGTGATGCCGTCAAGCGCCTCGGTCATCAGAATTTGACAGGACAGGCGTGAGCAGGGCTCCGCCGTCGCCGTGAAGCTGAGCATGCTGCGTTCGAGCGATTGGGCGCTGCCGGTCCTGTCGTACCAGTCGGGATCGACGATGACGTGGCAGGTGGCGCAGGCGCTGGCGCCGCCGCAATCGGCGTCGATGCCGGGGATGTTGTTGTCCAGTGCGGCCTGCATGACGGAGTGCCCGACCGGCACGTCGATCGTGTCCACGTCGCCGTTAAACTGGACGTACTTTACCTTTGGCATCGCATCCCCTTATCGCCGCGTGCGTGCCCGGCGAGGTTATTCGCGCATACTCGCACGAATTACCCCCTGATTTGCAAGCCGGCCGTGCTGGGCGGCGCAATCAGCTCCGGCGCGGCAGCCTCTGCTCGGCCAGGGCCACCCAGTAGGCGACGCCTATGGGTAGGATATCGTCGTTGAAGTCGTAGCGTGGATGGTGCAGGCGCGGCTCGTCGGGGCTGCGGCCGGCGCCGAGGCGGATGTAGCTGCCCTGCTTTTCCAGCAGCATGAAGGCGAAGTCCTCGGCGCCCATCGAGGGTTTGGACAGTTCTTCGACCCGGGCATCGCCGGCCACGGCGCGGGCGGCGGCGACCGTCATCATGGTGGCCTCGGCGTCGTTGATGGTCGCCGGGTAGCAGCGCTCGTAGGTGATCTCGGCCGTCGCGCCGAAACTTGTCGAGATGCCGGTGACGAGGTCGCGCACGCGGCGTTCGAGCACGTCTCCGACGGCCGGGTCGAACCAGCGCGCGGTGCCCTTCATCTCGACGGTTTCGGGAATGACGTTGTTGGCCTGGCCGGCGTGGATGGCGCCGATGGTGACGACGCCGCCGTCGGTCGGGTCGATGTTGCGCGCGACCACGGTTTGGAGTGCGGAAATGATCTGGGCGGCGACGACGATCGGGTCGATGCCGTCGTCGGGGTGGGCGCCGTGGCAGCCCTTGCCGGTAATGGTGATGTCGATATCGGCAACTGCGGCCATGATCGGGCCAGAGCGCCAGCCGAATTCCCCGACCGGGGAGGCGGGCCAGTTGTGCAGGCCAAACACCTGGTCCATCGGGCAGGCCGTGAACAGTCCCTGCTCGACCATCAGGCGGGCGCCGCCCTGATCCTCCTCGGCGGGCTGGAATATGACGTAGACGGTGCCGTCGAAGTTGCGGGTTTCGGCGAGATAGCGCGCGGCGCCGAGCAGCATGGCGGTATGGCCGTCATGCCCGCAGGCGTGCATCAGGCCGGGGGTTTTCGAGGCATAGGCCACACCAGTTCTCTCGGTGATCGGCAGCGCGTCCATGTCGGCGCGCAGGCCGATCGCCGGGCCGCCATGGTGGCTGGCGGGACCGTTGCCGCGGATCACGCCGACGATGCCGGTGCCGGCGAGGCCAGTGATGATGTCGTCTACGCCAAAGCTTTTAAGCTTTTCGGCAACGATGGCGCTGGTGCGGAATTCCTGCAGCGCCAGTTCCGGGTGGGCGTGGAAATCGCGCCGCCACTCGGTCATGTCGGCGTGGAACTCGGCGATGCGGTTGGGGACGGGCATGGTGGCCTTGCGGATCAGGTTTTTTTCGGTTTGGCGAAGGTGCGCGCCAAGCCATCTTCCAGGGATATGGGTATGAAGCCGAGGGTTTTTTCGAACGGTGCGGGATCGAACGCTTTGTCCTCCAACAGCCGCCGGATTTCCTCCGGGTGAATGCGCGGCAGCCCGGGCAATCTTTTGGTTATTGTGGCAAGGCCGATCAGAACGCTCGCGGGGATGTTTATCAGGCGCGGCCGTCGCAATCTGGCGGCGGCGGCGACGGCGGTTGCGAATTGGGCGTAGGTGACAGCTTCCGGGCCGCAGATTGTCAGGGCGTGCGGGCCGTTCCAGGCGATGGCGAGGGCGGCCAGGATGGCGCGGGTGACGTCGTCCTGGTGGATCGGCTGGACCCGCGCGCGGCCGCCGTCGGGCAGCGGCAGGACGGGCAGCCGGGCGAGGATGGCGGCGAGGCGCTGGACGTTGTTCTCGCCGGCGGCGCCGTAGATCATGGTCGGGTGCAGCATGACGCCGGATCGGCCGGTGGCCAGGAAGGCAGCTTCGCCGGCCAGCACGCCGTTGCCGTGCGCATCCGGCCACCGGGTGAATTTGCGGGTGCTGCCGAGAAAGATATGTCTGGCGTCGGCGGGGCTTGCCGCCAGCACCGCGGCGGCGTGGCGGGCGTGGGCGCAACTGATGATACTTGTTCCGTCGGCGAGTACCGCGCGGAGGGTTGCCGAGTTCTCGATGTCGGCCAGGCGCGGCTCGGCGGCCAGGCCGGTTGCCCGCCATTTCTCCAGGTTGCGCACGACGGGAACGACCTCGGTGCCGGCGGCGAGCAGGGCGGAAACCAGCGCGGTGCCGGATCGGCCGGAGGCGCCGATGACGTGGACGCTCACCCGTCCGCGCGAAGGAAGGAAAAGTCGCAGCCCTGGTCGGCCTGGGTGACCTGCTCGGCGACTAGCCGGTCCCAGCCGCGCTTTGGCACCATGGGCGGCGACCACGCGGCGCGGCGGCGGACGAGCTCGGCGGCATCGACCAGCAGGTCCAGGCGCCGGTCACGGACCGAGAGGCGGATGCGGTCGCCGGTCAGGGCGAGGCCGAGCGGGCCGCCGGCAGCGGCTTCGGGGGTGATATGCAGCACGATGGTGCCGAAGGCGGTACCGGACATTCGGCAGTCGCTGAGCCGCACCATGTCCTTGACCCCGGCGCGGGCGAGCCGGGACGGTATCGGCAGATAGCCCGCCTCCGGCATGCCGGCCGGGGTCAGCGGCCCGGCGTTCTTCAGCACCAGGATGTCTTGCGCCGTGACGTCGAGGTTTGGATCGTCGATCCGGTTGGCGAGGTCTTCTAGCCCGTCAAAGACGATGGCGCGGGCTTCAATTTCGAACAGGCTTTCGGTCGCGGCGCTGCGCTTGAGGATTGCGCCGCGCGGGGCGAGTGAGCCGAACAGGGCAACAATGCCGCCGACCGGCGAGACCGGGTCGGAGAAGGCGCGGATGTAGCGGCGGTCGACGAATTCCGGCGGGCTGGCCAGCCGGTCGCCGAGGGTCGCGCCGGTGATGTCGATGCAGTCGAGGTGCAGCAAGTTTCGAAGTTCCCACAGCAGCGCGGGCATTGCGCCGGCAGCGTGGAAATCCTCCATGTAGCCTTCGCCGGTGGGTTTGAGGTCGACCAACACGGGGGTGGTGTCGGACAGCGCATTGAGCCGGTCGAGGCTGATCTCGATGCCGCGCCTTCCGGCGATGGCGGTGAGGTGGATCAGCGCGTTGGTCGAGCCGCCGAGTGCCAGCAGCACGAGCAGCGCGTTCTCGACGGATTTTTTGGTGATCAGCTGCGACGGACGGATCGGGTTGGTGATCAAACGCACCGCCAGCGCGCCGGCCTCCTCGGCGGCGCGCAGGCGGTCGGCGTGGACGGCGGGAATGGAGGCGTGGCCGGGCGGCATCATGCCGAGCGCCTCGGCGATGCAGGCCATGGTGCTGGCGGTGCCCATCACGCCGCAGGTGCCGGCGGTGGTGGCGAGCCTTCCCTCCAGTTCGGCGATGCGCTCGCCGGAGACCTTCCCGGCGCGGTACTGGGCCCAGTAGCGGCGGCAGTCGGTGCAGGCGGATAGCCGCTCGCCCTGGAACGGGGTCGCCAGCATCGGTCCAGTGACGAGCTGGACGCAGGGGATATCGGCCGAGGCGGCGGCCATCAATTGCGCAGGGACGGTCTTGTCGCAGCCCCCAACCAGGATTGCGGCATCCATCGGCTGGGCGGTCAGCATCGCCTCGGTGTCGATCGCGGCGAGATTACGGAAATGCATCGAGGTCGGGAACAGCGAGGGTTCGCAAAGGGAAATAGTCGGGAAGGCGAGCGGCAGGCCGCCGGCGGCGAGGATGCCACGCTTGGTCGCCTCGATCAGCTCCGGCACGGTGCGGTGGCAGTTGTTGTAGTCCGAGCCGGTGTCGACGATGCCGACTACCGGGCGGTCGAGCATGGAGTTGGAGTAGCCCATCGACTTGGCGAAGGTTTTTCGAAGGTAGAGTGCGAAGTCGGGATCGCCGTAGTTGGCGGTGTTGCGGGCAAGACCGTGTTTTTTCGGCGTGTCGTTGGTCATCGGCGGATGCTAGGGGGCGGGCGGCGCGGCGGCAATTGTCAGTGGCGGGAGGGATTAAAGGTTTCAACGGCACCGGCGAAGCCCCTGTCATTTGCGGTCACCACGATGCAATCATTGGCATTGGCATTGGCATTGGCATTGGCGCTGGCCGCCAGGATCATGTCGAGCAGACGGCGCGACAGCCCGCCGGCGTGGCCGTCCCATCATACCAGCTTTCGGGGACCTGCCGTTTTCGCCCGATCGGCATCTGCAGGATGCCGCGCCGTATTTCAGCTAGGGTGAACGTCGAGAGAAACAGCGCGGCGTCAGCCTGCCGGGCCAGCCAGCCGATGATGCTTGGCAAAGGCTGCGGCCAAGTGACTTCGCTGACGACGTTGGTGTCCAGCAGATAGCGGATCACAGGTCGATGTCACGCGGCTCGACGCAGGGCCGGGACAGGTCCAGATCGGCGCCGACAAGGGGAGATCGTAACAGCCAGGCCGCCACTCCGCCGGTTCGCGGTGCCTCGTTGCCGACTTCCGAGAATACCCTCGCGCGGACGCGTTCGGCCTTGGTGTTGCCCATGGCCAGGCCGGAGGCGAGTTGGCGTAGCAGCGCCTTGTCGCGGCCCAGCCCGCGATTTTCGTACCGACTCATGCCGCGCTCGGTCAGGCGGCGGCGGTCGTTCCGGACGGCGGTTTTCCGTGATGGCTGGCCACAGTGTTTCCCTATCGCCGGTTTTTTCTCCGGGTTCGATTGGAGGTTCTCGGTAGTGTGGTATCATGTTACCACATGGTCAAACCCTTGACACGACATGGTATAACCGGCAAACCGCATGTCACAAGATTGCTCGGGATATTCGAATGAAGACGACCGCTTCCCTGAAACCTGCCGACGTGCAGAAGAACTGGGTGCTGATCGACGCCGAGGGGCTTGTGCTCGGCCGGCTTGCCGTTGTCATCGCTACAAGATTGCGGGGCAAGCACAAGCCGCAGTTCACGCCGCATGTCGATTGCGGCGACAATGTCGTCGTGGTCAACGCGCAGAAGGTCAAGCTGACCGGCAACAAGGCCGAGCAGTCCATCCTGTATTGGCATACCGGCTACGCCGGCGGCATCAAGGGGCGGTCGATCCAGCAACGGCTCGATAGCAAGTATCCGGAGCGGGTGCTGGAGAAGGCGGTCGAGCGGATGATCACTCGCGGGCCGTTGCAGCGCGCTCAAATGAAGCATCTCTATGTCTATGGCGGCCCCGACCACAAGCACGAAGGCCAGAAGCCTGAAACGCTCGACGTCGCTGCCATGAACCCCAAAAACAAGAGGGTCTGACACCATGTCCGAAGTTCAGTCCCGCACGCTTGCCGACCTCAAGGACCTCGCGGTCGCCGCCGGCACGATCGTCGCCGACAAGCCGAAGGTCGAGCCGAAGCGTGATCAGCTTGGCCGGTCCTATGCCACCGGCCGGCGCAAGAACGCCATCGCGCGCGTCTGGATCAAGCCCGGTAAAGGCGATATCAGCGTCAACGGCAAGCGCGTCGGCCAGTATTTCGCGCGGCCCGTCTTGCGCATGCTGATCTCACAGCCATTCCTGGTGGCCGACCGTTACAATCAGTTCGACGTATTCTGCACGGTCAACGGCGGCGGACTTTCGGGCCAGGCGGGGGCATTGCGCCACGGCATCAGCCGGGCGTTGACCTATTACGAGCCGGACCTGCGCGGCATCCTCAAGGTCGCCGGCTTCCTCACCCGCGACTCTCGCGTGGTCGAGCGCAAGAAGTATGGCAAGGCCAAAGCGCGGAGAAGCTTCCAGTTCTCCAAGCGTTGATTTTGTGAAAGGCCGCGAAAGCGGCCTTTTTCATGACCGCAACCAAGCCAGCCGGAGATCATTGAAAATAAGAGGGTTACAGGGGACAAGTCCGCTGGCGGGTCCAGGGCAGAGCCCGGCCTTACTTTCTTTCTCCGTCACGCAGGCACAATTTGTCAGAAACCATTCAAGCCCGGCCCGGCTCTGCCAAGGGGCCGCGCGACTACCGGCTGGATTTCTTCCGCGGCCTGTCGCTGCTGTTCATCTTCATCGACCATGTCCCCGACAACAAGCTGCGCTACGTCACGCTGCGCGCGGTGGCCTTCTCCGACGCCGCCGAGGTGTTCATCTTCATCTCGGGCTTTACCGCGGCACTGGTCTATGGCCGGGCGATGGCGCGCGAGGGGTTCGTGATGGGCGCGCTGCGTGTCTATCGCCGGGTGTGGCAGCTCTATGTAGCGCATCTCTGCCTGTTCCTGATCTATTCGGCCGAGGTCGCCTACACGGTGCTGAAGTTCAACAATCCGCTGTTTGCCGACGAGCTCGGGGTCGGGAATTTTCTCAACGAACCGGCCGAGACGATTCTGCGCGTGCTGACCCTGCAGTTCCAGCCGACCTTCCTCAACATTCTGCCGCTGTATATCTTCCTGCTGGCGCTGTTCCCGTTGGTGCTGGCGGCGTTGCGAGTGCATCCGCTGCTGGCCATCGTGCCGTCGGTCCTGCTGTATGCGGCTTCACGCGCCGGCGGGTTGGAGATGCCGGCCTATCCGCCGGGCGACACCTGGTATTTCAATCCGTTCGCCTGGCAGTTGCTGTTTGTGATCGGCGGCGCGTTCGGCTTCGCGGAAGGGCAGGGCCAATCGATCCTCAAGGTCAGGCAATGGATGGTATGGCTGGCAGCCGGGATCGTGGCGTTCGGGGTGGTGGTGGTGGCGAGCTGGACGCTGCATGAGATGACCGGGTGGTTTCCGACGCTGCTGTTCTCGCTATGGCCGGTGGACAAGACCGAATTACCGCTGCTGCGGCTGTGCAACGTGCTGGCGCTGGCGCTGCTGGTCGGACAGCTCGTGCCGCAGCAGGCGACGTTCCTGACCAGCCGAATCGGTTGGATCGTCGTGCTATGTGGGCAGAACTCGCTGGAGGTCTTCTGTTTGAGCATCCTGTTGGCGGTTCTAGCGCCGACGGTCCAGATCCTGCTGGGAACGTCGCTGCCGGTGCAGCTTCTAGTCAATGGCGTGGGCATCGGCGCCATGGTGGCGCTTGGGCTGCTGCTGTCGTGGTTCGACGCCGGCGGCCGGCTGCCCGTGCGCCCGCGAACCGGTGCCGCCGGATCATGAGATATTGGTGCGCCGCGCTGATCTGCCTTGCCGTGCTGGCGGGAACGGCGTCGGCAGCCGGGCCGGCCTGCCCGGTCCCCGATGAGCTGGCGTTGGGCACCATTGCCTTGCCCAACAGCCGCACCGGGATCGCCGAGCACGGCCAGCTCATTGTGCTGGCGATCGGTGGCAGCTCGACTGCCGGTAGCGCCGCGGGCGGTGCGGCGTTCACCTTGCCGGCGCGGCTGCAGGAGAATCTGCAGGCGGCGCTCCCGGGTGTTGCCATCCGCGTCATCAATCATGGTAGGGCGGGAACCGCGACCCGGACGATGGTGACGGGGCTTGCCGACGACATCAAGGCGACGGGTGCCGAACTGGTTATCTGGGGCGTCGGCGGCGTCGATGCGGCCTTGCACGAGGAAGTCTCCAGTTTCACCGACAGCCTGCAGGCCGGGATCGAGGCGGCGCATCAGGCCGGGGCCGACATCCTGTTGATCGACCCGCAATACGCGCCCAGCATCGCCCGCATCCTGGACCTGA
>JAYTTA010000529.1:0-3427 GCA_043745345.1 Acetobacteraceae bacterium
TCTGGACCGGGCGACGAGGTCGGCGATCTGGCGATCTGGCTTGCCGGCGAGATCGACGCGCGGGTCCCCGCGAGCAGCTTGGCCGAGCGCGCGCTGGCCGCTGCCCGCGGCTACGATCCGGCGCCGCGGCGGCTCGGCGCCCCAGTTCTGGCCGCCACGATGTCGGTTGCCGGGGCGTTCGCCGATGTCGTTGGCCACCTCACCGACGTTGTCCTGCACCATGCCCCGGCCGCCGCGGCCGCCGCGTCCGGACCCGAGCCGGTGCACCAGATGCGCGTCGCCACCCGGCGGCTGCGCTCGGCGATCGCCGTGTTTTCCCGCGCCATTGCCACAGCAGAGGTCGAGCTGGCGGATGCCGGACTGAAGCACCTGGCGAGCACGCTTGGGCCGGCACGGGACTGGGACGTGTTCACCACAGGCACCGGTGCCGATGTCCACGCGGCGTTTGCCGGCGATGAGGCGGTAGAACGGCTGCTGGACGAAGCGGAGCGGCAACGCCTGGCGGGCTACGACGCGCTGCGGCAGTTCGTGGCGTCCCCGGAATTCCGACAGCTTGGCGTGCGGTTGGCGCTGCTGGCGAATGCGCCCGTCCGCCCGGTTGGCGACGAGGCTGCGGCCGAGTTACCGGAAAGCCTGGCCGAATTCGCGGCCCGCGCGCTGCGCCGGCGTTTGAAGCGGATGTTCGTCGAGGGCTCCGACATCGAGCATCTCGACACCACCACGCTGCACGACATCCGGCTGCGCGCCAAACGGCTGCGCTACGCCTGCGAATTTTTTGCCCCGGTGTTCCCGCACAAGACGACGCGCCGGTTCATTCACCGGCTGAGCGTGCTGCAGGAACGGCTCGGCATCCTGAACGACGGCACGGTCGCCGCCGACCTGCTGGCCCGGCTGGAGCGGTCCGGCCGCCGCGCAGGGTCCAGTGCCGTCAGCCGCGCGCTTGCGGTCGGCACCGTGCGGGGATTTGTGGCTGCCCATGGCGGCGCGGTGCGCGCCGGGATTTCCGACGCCTGGCGCAAGTTCCACAAGACGCCGTTATTCTGGGAATAGGCCAGGAATCTGGGGCGCGTTATCGACTATTTATTCGGTGTGGGCGGATTGCTGCGTCTGCGAAGGTTGCGTCGCGGCTCGGTCCGCCATAATTCTGTATGGCATCTTTCTCCGCATCCGGACCGATCCGGCCGGAGCCTTTCCGAACATCAAGCCTACCGGCATCCAATCCGGCAAAAGGAAGCACGCATGAGCGGTATCGGTTCGGTAACAATCTCCGTCGATGGCTCCAATAAATCGAGCAAGCTGCCGCTGATCGCTGGCACTGTTGGGCCGCCGGTGGCCGATGTCCGCAAGATTTACAATGACCTCGGCATCTTCACCTACGATCCTGGATACGGCGCCACGGCATCCTGCGAAAGCAAGATCACCTACATCGACGGCGATGAGGGTATTCTGCTGTATCGCGGCTACCCGATCGAGCAGCTGGCGGAAAAGTCGACGTTTCTGGAAGTCGCCTACCTGCTTTTGAACGGCGAGCTGCCGAACCAGGCCGAGGCCAAGGAATTTGACACCGGCGTGCGGATGCACACCATGCTTCATGAGCAGATGCGCGTGTTCTACAACGGCTTTCGGCGCGACGCACACCCGATGGCGGTGATGTGCGGCGTCGTTGGCGCGCTGTCGGCGTTCTACCATGACAGCCTCGACATCAATAATCCCGAGCACCGCCGCATCAGCGCCTTCCGCATGATCGCCAAGGTGCCGACGATCGCCGCCTGGGCGCACAAGTATAACGTCGGCCAGCCGTTCATGTACCCGCAGAACGATCTGGGTTACGCCGAGAACTTACTTTACATGTTCAACGCGGTGCCGGCCGAGCCTTACCATGCCAATCCGATCCTGGCGCGCGCCATGGACCTGATCATGATCCTGCACGCCGATCACGAGCAGAACGCCTCGACCTCGACCGTGCGGCTGGCCGGATCGACCGGCGCCAACCCGTTTGCCTGCATCGCCGCCGGCATCGCGAGCCTGTGGGGCCCGGCGCATGGCGGCGCCAATGAGGCGGTGCTGCACATGCTGGCCGAGATCGGTCATGTGAAGAACATCCCGACGTTCCTGGAGCAGGTCAAAGACAAGAACAGCAAGGTCAAGCTGATGGGGTTCGGACATCGGGTCTACAAGAACTTCGATCCGCGCGCCAAAATCATGCAGGCGACGTGTCATCAGGTTCTCGGCGAGCTTGGCATCAAGCACGACCCGCTGCTCGAGCTGGCGATGGAATTGGAGAAGATCGCGCTGCACGACGATTATTTCGTCAGCCGCAAGCTGTACCCGAACGTGGACTTCTATTCGGGCATCATCCTCAAGGCGATGGGCTTCCCGCTCAGCATGTTCACGGCGTTGTTCGCGGTGTCACGCACCGTCGGCTGGATCAGCCAGTGGCAGGAGATGATCACCGATCCGGAGCAGCGCATCGGCCGGCCGCGCCAGATCTATACCGGTGCCGCCCAGAGGGATTACGTTCCCGTCGATCAGCGTTCCTGAACGACCGATTCGAGGCTATCGATGGCGGCAGGCGGCGAATGCCTGCCGCCATTGTCGTTTGTACCCAGGCGCCTCGAAAAAGCGCGTCCTGGGGGTCTTTTATCCAGTCCTCGGCCAACGGCGGGACAGCGTTGTTAATCTTTTTTACTAGAGGAGTCCGCCAACCGACTCCAAAGACTCACTAATTTTATTTCGATCAGAAAGCATTCCGAACTCCAGTACATCAAAAATTCCAGGTTTTTAGAATGAACCACGAATCTAGCGTCAGACTCCCGAGGCTCATTAACAAAATACTACCTGGAGTTAACAAACCATTTTGTTATTCGCCAAATATGCCGATAAGATGCACCTATAAGTTGTGTTCACTGATCAACAACCTTAGGGCAGCCCATGCAACGTTTCGAATCGCTCGACGCCCTGGTCCGATCTCGTCTCAAGACCTGGCCGCAACATCCACCGGGCATGGCTAAAACCGGTGCCGGCCAGGATTTCTGGCTACGCGGACGCCCGGCCGAAAAGAATGCTAACAATCCATATTTGAAACTGCCCGGCGGCAACCGCTTCCGCACCCTTCCCGACGGATTATGGCTGAACTTCGCCGGCACCGGCGCGGAACCGTTCGTCGATATCCTGGCGATCGAAGCCTGCAGCACCAACCAGAACCTGCTCGACAAGCGCTCCCGCTTCGCGCCCAGCACTCACTCGCTGCTCGCCGTCTGCCCGCTGGTATGGCTGCTGGCCCCGGTCACCGATGCCGATCCGATGCCGCGGTGGAAGGCGACGGGGCTGCTGCGCCGCCAGCCGACCACGGCGTTCGTTGTCCCCGTCCGCGATGTAAAGGTTCTTTACGGTTTAAAACCACGGCATTATCAGGGTTTCACCCGAC
>JAYTTA010000530.1:0-3408 GCA_043745345.1 Acetobacteraceae bacterium
TGCAGGGAAGGGGCCGGTTGATCCGGCCCCTTTTCGTTTGGATCAGCCCGGCTTGCGGAAAAACGAGTCGGCCGCGGCGCGGTGGCTCTGTTTTCGGCCGATATCGGCCTGGACCCGTTCAATCTCATGGCGGAGCTCCTCGATGTATAGACCGAGCTCGTCCACGCCGAGCGCGTCCAGGCGCAGCGGCTCCAGGCGCCGGATGCGTTTGGGTAAAGGTTCGTCGTCGTCTCGCGCCAAAACTTCCTCCATGCCGACCGGTCAATCGTGCTACACCGTTATGGTTCCGCTTGACCCGTTGTTGAGTGCAGGTCATATCCCGCATCCCTCCGCGCGCGTCGTGGCCGGAATTTACAGGACAAAGCCATTGGCCTCGTCCTGCAGATCCTGGGCCTAAATCTTCCGTGACGCGGCCAGAAAGTGAAATGCCATGACATTGCCGCTGATGCCTAAAGCCACCGCCGTCTGGCTAATCGACAAGACCGCGTTGACCTTCACCCAGATTGCCGATTTATGCGGCATGCACCCGCTGGAGATCCAGGCGATCGCCGATGGCGAGGTGGCGCAGGGGATTGTTGGCTACGACCCGGTCGCCAACAGCCAGGTTACGGCGGCCGAGATTACCCGGTGCGAGGCTGATCCCGAGGCGCGGCTGAAGATGTCCGTCACCTCCCTGCCCGGCCCGAAGCGCCAGCGTGGCGCGCGCTACACGCCCGTGGCCAAGCGCAACGACCGGCCGGATGCGATCGCCTTCGTGCTGCGCAACTTCCCGCAGCTCAGCGAGGCCCAGCTTGGCAAGCTGCTGGGCACGACCAAGGATACCATCCAGAAGGTTCGCGATCGGGCACATTGGAACAGTGCCAATATCAAGCCGCGCGATCCTGTGATTTTGGGGCTTTGCAGCCAGACCGACCTGAATGCCGCCGTGGCCCAGGCCAATGAGCGATTGGTGCGTGAGGGGCGCGCGGTGCCGCAACCGCCGGCGCCCGAGAACGAGGAGGCCGCCTAGGCTTGAGCTTTGTTGCTTTAGCCGGCGGCCTGTCTCGCGGAATGGGCTAGCCTAGGGTTTGCTTCAGTCGGTCCATTTCCTCCTTGAGCCGCAGTTTTTCGAGCTTCAGCCGCGATAGTGTGGAGTCATCGGGGCGGGGACGATGGTCCTCGTCGTGGATGCGCGTTTCGAGAGTGGCGTGACGTTCCTTGAGAACCTCGATGTGGGACTGCAGGCTCATGATCCCTCCTAGGTTAGGTTGCCATGAATGGCATCGAGATCGTAATGCCGTCGTCATCGCCGGCGCCATCTTTTTCCCTGTTTGTTGATGACCCGTGTTCATCGTGCCGGATTGTGTTAATTCGCCACTATGCTGACAGACAAAGATTCCCTACTCCGCCGGCTGCATGAATTCCGCAGCGAACATCGCGACCTGGATACGGTGATTGTTCGCCTGTCCGAACGGGGCAAGGTGGACCAGTTGCAGATGCAGCGGCTGAAGAAGCGCAAGCTGATGCTGAAGGATGAGATTTCCTGGTTAGAAAGCCGGTTGATACCGGATAACATTGCTTAGCAAGGTTGGGGCTCTGCCCCAAACCCCGCAAAGGGGGAAGTCTCCCCTTAAATCCCACTAGTAAGTTAGGCGCTCCACGGCGCTTCCGTCGCGGGGTCCAGAGGCAGAGCCCCGGCCTTGCTTCCTTCAGGAACAACCGATGCACCCAAAAGTCGGCATCATCATGGGCAGCCAATCTGACTGGCCCACCTTGCACCACACCGCCGAAACCCTGCGCCGGCTCTCGGTCGAGCATGAAACCAGGATCGTCTCGGCACACAGAACCCCGGAGCGCCTGCGGGACTATGCGATGACGGCCCATGCCCGCGGTATCCAGGTCATTATCGCTGGCGCCGGCGGTGCCGCCCACCTGCCCGGCATGTGCGCCGCCTGGACCCAGCTTCCCGTGTTGGGAGTTCCAATGGAATCACACAGCTTCAACGGTTTAGACAGCCTTCTGTCGATCGTCCAGATGCCGGCGGGTATCCCGGTGGCGACCTTGGCGGTGGGCCGCGCCGGCGCGATCAACGCCGCGTTGCTCGCCGCCGCCATCCTGGCTTTGGCAGATCCGGAGCTGGCGCAACGCCTGGACGCGTTCCGGGCCGCCCAGACCGAAGCGGTGGCCGAGCATCCGGCCGGTAACGGAACCGTCGCGTGATCTTTCCGCTGCCGCCCAACTCGACCATCGGCATCGTCGGCGGCGGCCAGCTCGGCCGGATGTCCGCGCTGGCCGCGGCCAGGCTTGGCTATCGGTGCCAGATCCTGACGCCAGAGGAGGATAGCCCGGCGGGACAGGTCGCCTGGGGCGTGACGCTGGGCGACTATGAACATCCGGCGACGTTGCGGGAGTTTGCGGCGGCGGTGGACGTGGTGACGTTCGAATTCGAGAATGTCAGCGTCGAAGGCCTCAACCTGCTGGCTTCACTGAAGCCGGTGCGCCCAGCGCCGGCGGTGCTGCGGGTCAGCCAGGACAGGCTGGTGGAGAAATCCTTCCTCAATGCGGCCGGTGTCGCGACTGCACGGTGGCGGCGGGTCACGTCGATGGCGGAGCTGGAAGCGGCCGGTGCCGAGCTGAAATTGCCGGCGGTGCTGAAAACCACCCGGCTCGGCTATGACGGCAAGGGCCAGGTAATCCTGCGCCAACCCGAGGATTTTGCCCGCGCGTTCGCAGCTTTGTACCCGAAGCCTCTGATCCTGGAAGAGTATATCGATTTTTCGTGCGAGATCAGCGTCATCGTCGCGCGTGGCGCAGATGGCGCGGTGACCGCGTTCGACGCGGTGGAGAACCGCCATCGCGACCACATTCTGGATGTGACGCTGGCGCCGGCGCGGATTGCGGAGGCGGCGGCAACGGAGGCGCGCCGTATAGCCGTCACCGTCGCCGAGGCGCTTGGCCTGGTTGGCGTGTTATGCGTCGAGATGTTCGTCGATGCAGCCGGCCGGGTGCTGGCCAACGAGATCGCGCCGCGGCCGCACAACTCGGGCCATTGGACGATCGACGGCTGCCCCGCCAGCCAGTTCGAACTGCACATCCGCACCATCGCAGGGCTGCCGTTGCCGGCGGCGACGCGGCATTCGGACGCGGTCATGAAGAACCTGGTGGGGCCGGAGGAAGCCGCCCTATGGCCGCGGGTGCTGGCGACTGAGGGGCTCATCCCCCACCTCTACGGCAAGCTGGAGGCCCGGCCCGGCCGCAAGATGGGGCATTACACACGGCTGTTCCCGCGTGGCTCGCTACCCGGCGAGTTCGGCATCGAGGCCGCGCTGAGCCTGGTATCGGACCCGGCCTGACAGCGAAGCGCGGGATCAGCCGACCGCCGGCGCGAATTGTTCGGCGAAGGCGGCGCTCAGCGCGGAACGGGTGCTT
>JAYTTA010000531.1:0-3405 GCA_043745345.1 Acetobacteraceae bacterium
GATGTCGCGTGACTTGGCCGGCCCGTCGAAGAACTTCAGCCCGCCGGGCGAGTCCAGCAGGTTGGCGATGCACTGCACGGCGCTGGGTGCCGGGGCTTCGCCCAGCAACCGGATGATGGTGTCGGGATGGCCGATCCCGGTCAGTCCCCAGGCGCCGATCAGCCCCTCGGCGACGAAGCGCTCGAACACCGGCCGCACGGTTTCGACGAACAGCCTGTAGCTGGTCATGCGGTTGGCCGATTCCGGATGGGCCCACATCGGGTGGCCATCCGGCACCACGTTGGTGTGCAGGAAAAAGAGGTCGAGCTGGGACAGACGCATACGGCGCAGGCTGTCGCCGATCGACTGGCGCAGGATTTTCTCCACGTCCGCGGCGGCCGGGTTGCCGAGGCTGCATTTGCTGGTGACCCGCACCCCGTCCGGCAGCTTGCCGTCAAATGCCTTCCCGACGAAGGTTTCCGCCAGCCCGTCGCCATAGCGCGGCGCCATGTCGAGCAGCGTGATGCCGGCTTCCACAGCGCGATGAAGGGTAGAAATGCACTCGGCTTCGGTGGTGGCGCCCCACAGCATGCCGATACCGCCGCCGCCTAGGCTCAGCCGGCTGACCGGTGCCAGCCTGCCGAACGCGTGCTGTTCCATCCGAGTTTCCCCGCGGTCAAAGCCTACTTCGCCGGCGGCTTTCCGGCCGGCTTGCGCATATCGGCCTGCGGCTTCAGGAAGTTGGAGCTCGGCGCCACGATCTTCTTGTCGGCCTTCGGCTTCTTGGCCTCGCGGTTGCCGTGCTGTTTGTCGCCCTTGCCCATGATTTTCTCTCCCATTTTCGGTGATGCGGCAACGCTCTGCCAGCCCGTTAGTACACCCCTCACGTCGCTTCCATGCAAGCACCAAATGCGCCCCCGCTGTTGACGCGCCATCCGGCAAACCATCTGCTGAGCCATGCTCGATCTCTCTCTCTGGCTGCTGGCGGCGGCGGCGCTGGCCGGCCTCGTGCTCATCGGATTGATGCAGTGGCGGCCTTCGGGTGGCGGCTGGCGGGCGGCGCTGGCACACGGCGCGCTCGGCGCGGCCGGGTTTGTCGTGTTGCTGCTCGGCATGGGTGGGCCGTCGCGCGGCGCGGCCATGGGTGCCCAGAATTTCGGCGCCATCGCCGCCGGTTTGGTTGGCTTCGCCCTGGCGCTCGGCCTGCTGATCCTCGCCGCCCGCGGCCGCCGCCGGGCGCCCGGACCCCTGCTGCTCGGCCTTCACGCCACCCTGGCGGTGGCCGGTGTGGTGATGCTGGCGGCCTATCTTTCCCTGAGCTAGCGCCAGGGCTAGCCTGCGCCGATGCCAGTCAGCACCGCCAAACTCTACATCGACTACAAAAGCCCCTATGCCTATCTGGCGGTCGAACCGGCCTACCGGCTCGCCCGGGAAACCGGCCTGCAGATCGATTGGCTGCCCTACACGCTCGACATCCCGGCCTATCTTGGCAGCGCCGAGGTCGATGCCGACGGCCGTGTGCTGGCCGAAAACCGCAACTCGCACCAGTGGCGCCGGGTCAAATACAGCTACATGGACGTCCGCCGTGAGGCCAACCGGCTCGGCCTGACCATCCTCGGTCCGAAGAAAATCTATAACTCCCGGATCGCGCACATCGGAATGCTCCACGCCAAGCGACAGGGCGTCTTGCGGCCCTATAACGACACGGTGTTCCAAAAATTCTTCCGCCGCGAGCTCGATATCGAAAACCCAGAAACCATCGCCGGCGTGCTGCGCGATTGCGGCGCCGATATCTCCGGCTTCCAGGATTTCCTTGACGGCGAAGGTCCAAAAACCCTGCTCGCCATCCAGCATGACGCCGAGTCCAACGGCGTCTTCGGCGTGCCCAGCGTCCTGTTTCCCGATGGCACCCTGTTCTGGGGCCGCGAGCACTTTTCTCGGATTCGCGAGCATCTGGCCGAATAGCGCATGCCGGTCTACCATCGTAACAACAGCGCGGAACCAATCCGCCCCGGAGGAGGACAATGAAAAAGATCACCCGGCGCCAAACGCTGACCCTGGCCACCGCCGCCACCCTGGCCACCAAATTCGCTACCCCGGCCATCGCCCAGACCAAACAGGCGCCTGGCATCACCGCCACGGAAATCCTGCTCGGCCAGACCATGCCCTATTCCGGTCCCGCCTCCAGCTACGCCCCGATCGGCTTCTCCCAGCTCGCCTACTTTGAGAAGATCAACCAGCAGGGCGGCGTCAACGGCCGGAAAATCAAGGTCATCAGCCTCGATGACGGCTACAGCCCGCCGCGCACCGTCGAGCAGACCCGCCGCCTGGTCGAGCAGGACGAGGTCGCCGCCATCTTCCTCCAGCTTGGCACCCCAACCGCCACCGCCACCCGCAAATATCTCAACGCGAAGAAGGTGCCGCAGATCTTCATAGCCTCCGGCGCCAGCCAGTTCGGCGACTTTGAGAACTTCCCGTGGAGTATCGGCTGGCAGCCCAGCTATCGGATCGAGGCCGCCATCTACGCCAAATACGTCCTCGCCAACAAACCCGACGCCAAGATCGCCGTGCTCTACCAGAACGACGACAGCGGCAAGGACTACTCCAGGGGCTTTCGCGACGGCCTCGGCGACCAGGCCGGCCGCATTGTCGCCACCGTCAGCTACGAGGTCACCGACGCCACCATCGACAGCCAGATCTCGCAACTGCGTGACTCCGGCGCCAACACCTTCTTCGCCCACGCGGTGCCCAAGTTCCAGGCCATGGCGGTGCGCAAGACCTTCGATCTTGACTGGAAGCCCCTTTACCTGATGACCAATGTCAGTTCGTCCGTCGCCTCCGGCATCAATCCCGCCGGCCCGGAAAAAGCCATCGGCCATCTCACCGCCGCCTATATGCGCGACCCGACCGATCCCAACGGAATGGAAACCACCGGCTACCGCGACTGGCTGGCATTCATGCAGAAGTACCAGCCACAGGGTGACATCCGTGACATTAACAACGTCTATGGCTACTGCGCGGCGCAAACGCTGATCCCGGTGCTCACCCAATGCGGTGAGGATCTGTCGCGCGAGAACATCATGAAGCAGGCCGCCAACATCGACATCCAGCTGCCGATGTTCCACACTGGCGTCCGCTTCGCCACGAGCGCCAGGGACTATTACGGCATCAAGAAGTTGCGCATGCAACGCTTCGACGGCAAAGGCTGGGCGCCGTTCGGCGAGCCTGTCGGAGTTTAGCAAGCCAGTATGGGGCTCCCCCTCCGCAGGCCTTTCAACTAGCCGAAGGCGGCCAGTTGGAACCTTTGCCTGCTCCGCCCAAACCCACCCAGGGGCAGAGCCCCAGCCTTACCTAAGCTTTTGGTAACCCGCCCCACGGCAACAGGCGCGTAACACAGGAATGCTATAGATCGCGACGATGTTGGAA
>JAYTTA010000532.1:0-3389 GCA_043745345.1 Acetobacteraceae bacterium
CCGTTTCCCAACGACAAGGCGGCGCGCGTCGCCAACAACGGCGCCCTGCCGCCCGACCTGTCGCTGATCGTCAATGCCCGCGAGGGCGGCGCCGATTACGTCTACGCCGTGCTGACCGGCTATGGCGACCCGCCGGCCGGCATGAAGATGGGCAGCGGCCTGATGTACAATAAGATGTATCCCGGCCATCAGATCGCCATGCCGCAACCATTGCGTGACGAAACGGTCGACTACAACGACGGCACCAAAAGCACCCTGCACCAGGAAGCACACGATGTGGTGACATTCCTGACCTGGGCGTCCAATCCGGAAATGGTTGAGCGCAAGCGGATTGGTGTGCGCATCGCGATGTTCCTGGTGCTGATGACCGGCGTCACCTACGCGGTGAAGCGCCAGGTTTGGGCCGACGTCCATTAACGACCAGGCTGTGCAGCCGGTGATCGGTATCATCGGCGGCTCCGGCCTGTATGACATCGATGGGCTGGAGGACAAGGTCTGGCGCGCGGTGGATACGCCGTGGGGCACGCCATCCGACGAACTGCTGTTTGGCCGCCTCGAAGGCGTCGCCTGCGTGTTCCTCCCCCGTCACGGCCGCGGCCATCCGACGTCTCCCACCCACCTCAACTACCGCGCCAACATCGATGCGATGAAGCGATCGGGGGTTACCGACATACTTTCATTGTCCGCGGTCGGCAGCCTGCGTGAGGACCTGCCGCCCGGCCACTTCGTCATCGTCGACCAGTTCATTGATCGCAGCTTCGCCCGGGAAAAAAGCTTCTTCGGCGAGGGCATCGTCGCCCACGTCTCGATGGCGGAGCCGGTCTGTCCCCGGCTGGGCGACGTGCTTCATGCCACGGCGACGGAACTGCGCCTGCCGGTGACCCGCGGCGGCACCTATTTGGTCATGGAAGGCCCGCAATTCTCGACCAGGGCCGAAAGCCAGCTCTATCGCGACTGGGGATGCAGCGTCATCGGCATGACCAACATGCCGGAGGCCAAGTTGGCGCGCGAGGCTGAGATCAACTACGCGACCGTCGCCATGGTCACCGACTTCGACTGCTGGCACCCTGACCATGGCCACGTCACGGTCGAGACGGTGATAAAGGTCCTGCTAGCCAACGCAGACAACGCCAGACAACTGGTGCGACAGGTGGTTCCGAAACTCGGCGCGTCGCGTGGCCTTTGCCCGGCCGGATGCGACCGCGCGCTGGACTACGCGATTATCACCGCGCCAGCCTATCGTGACCCGGTCTTGGCGGCCCGGTTAAATGTGATTGCCGGGCGCGTTCTCTAGGAAGCAAGCCGGGCTCCGCCCGGACCCGCATCACTTCAGCATCCCCTTTAATCCGTTCACCACTTCTTGCCATTCAAGGAAATCATCGCTGGCAGCCCATAGATCCAGCAACTCGGAAGGTTCCGCCAGAACTCGGTCGAGTACGGCATATGCTTTCCCGGCAAGGGCCGTTGCACCAGCCCGATGGTCGCTGGCAATCCAGTCATTTACCAGATCAGCGGCCGCAACATCATGATCCAGCAGCCGGACCACGGTTGCAGCGGCCGCGACACCCTCCTCGGCATCGTCGGCGTCCAATTCATCATCAGCCGCAAGCACCTGATCCAGCGTCGCCTCGACAAAAGCCATATCTGCCTGACGGGCGCATTCCTGCGCCCAGTCGGCGGCAACGTCGTTCTCGAACGGCCTGAAACCCCAGGCACCCATCAATCGTCCACTGACCTCAGATGCCGTCGAACAGGGCGCTGCTGATGTAGCGCTCGGCGAACGAGCAGATGATCGTGACGATGCGCTTGTCCGCCATCTCCGGCCGCTTGGCGATGCGCAAGGTGGCGGCCAACGAGGCGCCTGACGAAATACCAGCGGGGATGCCCTCGGTGCGTGCCAGCCGGCGGGCCGTCGCGAACGCCTCCTCGCCGCTGACCTGGATAACCTCGTCATAGGCGTGGATGTCGAGGATTTCAGGGATGAAGCCGGTGCCGATGCCCTGGATCGGGTGCGGTGAGGGCTTGCCGCCCGACAGCACCGGGCTGGCTTCCGGCTCGACCGCGAAAATCCTGATTGCCGGATTGCGCGGTCGCAGGATGTTGGAAATGCCGGTGATGGTGCCGCCGGTGCCGACGCCGGCGACGATGACATCCACCTTGCCGGCGGTGTCATACCAGATCTCCTCCGCGGTCGTGCGCTCATGGATCGCCGGATTGGCCGGGTTGGTGAACTGGTTGGCGATCACCGCATCGCCGATCTCGGCCCGCAGCTCGTTGGCGCGGTTGATCGAGCCGGTGATGCCCTGGGCGCGCGGCGTCAGTTCAAGCCGGGCGCCGAGGAACGCCAACATCTTCTGGCGCTCGATCGACATGCTGTCGGGCATGGTCAGGATCAGCTTGTAGCCGCGCGCCGCGCACATAAAGGCGAGGCCGATGCCGGTGTTGCCGGAGGTCGGCTCGATCACCGTGGTGTTCGGCCCGATCTTGCCGGCAGCTTCCAGCTCCAAGATCATGTTGACGCCGATCCGGTCCTTGACGCTGGCGATCGGATTGAAGAATTCCAGCTTCAGGCAGATGTCGGCAGTGATGCCGTCCTCCGCACAGATCTTCGGTATCCGCACCAGTGGCGTATTGCCGATGGTCTCGGCGATGCTGTCGTAGATGCGGCCACGGAACGGACGATCGAAGACCAACGGAGTTTGCGCCATATCACTTTATTCCTGCGTGTATTTTCCGTCGATTATGCAGGATTTCACAGCGCTAGCCAATGCCAAGTCAGGCCGGTCCGGGACCGCTGCCCCGGCGGGGTTTAGGGCGGAGCCCCATCGCTTACTTCTATCCCGACGCCCAGCAAAGCGGCGGGCTGGTGCGGGCTCGATGCGAGGCAAGAGGAACCTATTCAGCAGCCAAGCGCGACGGTTCGACCATCGCCTCGGCGAGTTGAAGATCGACCGACAGCAGCCGGGAAACGCCGCGCTCCTGCATGGTCACGCCGTACAGACGGTCCATCCGCGCCATCGTCAGCGGGTGGTGGGTGACGACCAGAAACCGGGTCGAGGTCTCGCGCACCATGTCCTCCAGCAGCGCGCAGAAGCGCTCCACGTTGGCATCGTCGAGCGGCGCGTCGACCTCGTCCAGCACGCAGATCGGCGCCGGGTTGCATAGGAACACGGCGAAGATCAGCGACAGCGCGGTCAGCGCCTGCTCGCCGCCCGACAGCAGCGACAGTACTGCCAGCTTCTTACCCGGCGGCTGGGCGTAGATCTCGAGCCCGGCCTCCAGCGGATCGTCGGATCCGACCATCGCCAGATGCGCCCGGCCACCGCCGAACATGCGGCTGAACAGCGCCTGGAAATGCCTGTCCACCTGCTGGAACACCGCCGCCAGCC
>JAYTTA010000533.1:0-12611 GCA_043745345.1 Acetobacteraceae bacterium
CCGGCCCGATTTTGGTCTAGGGTCGCTGCCGTGCAAACCAGTCCAGTCCTTCCGTTGTCCGGCGCCCCGTCGCGCAGCCTGCACCGCTTCGCCAATCCCGGGCGCTTCCTGCGCATCTCTGGCCGCGTGCTGCCGTTCCTGTCGGTCGCCGCCCTGCTGTTGACTGCGTCCGGGCTCGGCGCCGGGCTGTTCCTGGCCCCCGCCGACTGGCAGCAGGGCGATGCGGTGCGGATCATGTATGTGCATGTGCCGTCCGCCTGGCTCGCGAGCTTCGGCTATGTCGGCCTGGCGGTATGCTCGCTGCTGTCGCTGGTCTGGCGGCATCCGCTGGCTGATCTGGCGGCGGCTGAGATCGGGCCGGTCGGCGCCGGCTTCACGGCGCTGTGCTTGGCCACCGGGTCGATCTGGGGCAAGCCGATGTGGGGCGCCTGGTGGGTATGGGACGCGCGACTGACCTCCGTGCTTGTGCTTTTTTTCCTCTATCTCGGCCACGTCGCTGTGATTCGCGCTTTTGACGATCCGCAGCGCGGCTACCGGGCCGGCGCGATCCTTGCCCTCGTCGGCGTCGTCAACCTGCCGATCATCAAGTTCTCGGTCGACTGGTGGAACACGCTGCACCAGCCGGCCAGCATCGGCCTGACCGGGTCGCCGACGATGCATTTCGACATGCTGTGGCCGCTGGGGTTGGCGGCGCTCGGCTACACCCTGGCGTTCGTCGCGATCGTCATCGCGCGCACCCGGGCCGCGGTGCTGGAGCGCCGTATCGCCGGGTTGCTGATGGCCCGCGCGGAGGCGGTGCGATGACCCATCTGCCTTACGTCATCACCGCCTATGCGCTTGGTGTAGGGGTGCCCATTACTTTCGCCATCAATGCCATCATTCGGTTTCGCAGCGCCCGGCGCCGGCTCGCGGTGATCGATGTGAGGCCACGACGATGACCCGCAAGCGACGCCGGCTATGGATCGTGCTCGGTTGCGGCCTGGGTCTTGGCAGCGCCACCGCGCTGGCGCTGACCGCCATGCGAGACAACTTGGTTTTCTTCCTCTCCCCGTCCGAGATCTTGACCAAGGCGCCGGGCATGGGCCGCGATTTCCGGCTCGGCGGGTTGGTCGAAGCGGGATCGTTGAGCCGCAGCACGGAGCAGGGCCGTCCATCGTCCCGGTTCCGCGTCACCGATGGCAACGGCGAGGTTTCGGTCGTGTTCACCGGCATCCTGCCCGATCTGTTCCGTGAGGGTCAGGGTGTGGTGGCGCTCGGCGCCATGCTGCCGGACGGCAGTTTTCGTGCCTCCGAGGTGTTGGCCAAGCACGACGAGACCTATATGCCGCCGGAGGTGGCCGAGGCGCTGAAGAAATCGGGCAAATGGAACCCGGCGACCGGCAAGCCGCCCGCGGCTGCGACCTGGAACAGCCTTGAGCCCGGAAGGCCGATCGGCGGATGATACAGGAGCAGATACCGGAACTCGGCCATTTCGCGCTGGCGCTCGCAGTGGCGTTCGCGGCCGCGCAGGCGGTTCTTCCTCTCTGGGGCGCCTGGCAACGAAGTCCGCGACTGATGGCCTCCGCGCCGGCGCTCGCCTTCGGCCAGTTGCTGGCGCTGGGTTCAGCGTATATGTGCCTGGTGTGGAGCGCGCTGGTCGATGATTTTTCGGTTCGCAACGTGTTCGAAAACTCTCACACGCTGAAACCCATTATCTACAAGATCGCCGGCACGTGGGGGAATCACGAGGGCTCCATCCTACTCTGGTGCCTGATCCTGGCGCTATGCGGCGGCGCGGTCGCGTGGTTCGGCCGCAACTTACCCTCCAGCCTGCGCGCCCGGGTAATTGGGGTGCTCGGTCTGATCTCGGTCGGTTTTTTGACATTTGCGCTGCTCGCCAGCAACCCATTCCTGCGCATCTGGCCGCCGCCGATCGAGGGCCGCGACATGAACCCGCTGCTGCAAGACCCCGGGCTCGCGAGCCATCCGCCGATTCTCTACGCCGGCTATGTCGGGTTCGCGGTGCCGTTTGCCTTCGCCGTCGCCGCCCTGCTGGAGGGCCGGGTCGATGCGGCCTGGGGTCGGTGGGTGCGGCCCTGGTCGCTCGCCGCCTGGTCGGCGCTGACCACCGGGATCGCGCTTGGCTCCTGGTGGTCCTACTACATCCTGGGCTGGGGCGGCTACTGGTTCTGGGACCCGGTCGAGAACGCTTCCCTTCTGCCCTGGCTTACGGGGACCGCGCTGGTCCATTCGGCGATCGTGGTTGAGAAGCGCGAGGCGTTGAAGACCTGGACCGTACTGCTGGCGATCGGCACCTTCTCGCTCAGTCTATCCGGCACCTTCCTGGTCCGGTCGGGCATCCTCAACTCGGTGCACAGCTTCGCCAACGATCCGACCCGCGGCGTCTATCTGCTGGGACTGCTGGCGTTGGTGATCGGCGGGTCGCTGCTGCTGTTCGCATTCCGCGCGCCGGCGCTGGCAGCATCGGGCCTGTTCGCGCCGATCTCGCGTGAGGGCGCGCTGGTGCTCAACAACGTTTTCCTTTGCTCGATCGCCGCCGTGGTGCTGACCGGCACGATGTACCCGCTGTTCGCCGACTTGCTGGTCGGCGCCAAGATAAGCGTCGGGCCGCCATTCTTCAATGCCACGGTGCTGCCGCTGATGGTTCCGATCATGGCCGCCATGGTCGTGGCGCCGGTGCTGGCCTGGAAGCGAGCCGTGCTCGGCCCCGTGCTGTTACGGCTGTGGTGGGCGGCGCTAATTGCCGCCGGCGTTGGCATCGCGGCGGTGGTCGGCATTGGGCCAAGCCTGGCCGCTTTGGCCTTCGCCGCCAGCGCCTGGATCATTTTCGGCAGTTTTTCCGAAATCATCGAGCGCATCCGGCTGTTCCGCATCCCGTTTTCGGCGAGCTTTTCCCGGCTGGTGGCACAGCCACTCTCGGTCTGGGGTGGCGCCGTCGCCCATGCCGGCATGGGCGTGACCATCGCCGGTATTGCCGGCATGTCGCTGGCCGCCTCCACCATCGTCGCGGTCCATCCCGGCGAAATGACTTCGCTCGCCGGTTACGAATGGACCTTACTCGGGCTGCACGACGAACCCGGGCCGAATTACAATTCCCGAATTGCCGACATTAGGGTCAGCCGCAACGGCGAGGAAATCGGCGTATTTCATCCATCCCGAAAATCCTTCACCACGCAGACGATGACGGTGACCGATACCGCCATCCGCACACGCATCGCCGGCGACCTCTACATGGTTCTGGGCGAGGAGCATGACGGCGTCGCGGTGCTGCGGCTGCACGACAATTACCTGGCGTCGTGGATCTGGGTCGGTTGCCTGATCATGTCGTGCGGCGGGCTGCTCTCCGTTGCCGACCGCCGCCTACGGGTCGGCGCGCCGGCCAGAAAATTCGCCCGCGCCGCGACACAGCCCGCCGAATGACGCGGGTGTCGCGCCGGCTGATGCTGGGGGCCCCACTCGGCATAGTCGCGGTCGGCGGCGTTGGCCTGTTTGCCATGCTGGACCGCATGAAGCACGGCAAGTTTGATCCGCGTGCTGTGCCAAGCGCGCTGGTCGATCGAAAGGTGCCGGATTTCGACTTGCCGGGATTGAGATCGACCGAACTCGCGACCGGCCGACCCAGCCTGGTCAACTTCTTTGCTTCCTGGTGCGTGCCGTGCATTGCCGAGGCCGCAGTCCTGCTTGAGCTGCAACGCTCCGGCGTCGAAATTTTCGGGATTGCCTACAAGGACAAGCTGGCGGCCACGGAAAGCTTCCTGGCTCGCAACGGCAATCCCTATCGCGTGGTGGCACCCGATGCCGGGTCGGTGGCGATCGACTTCGGCCTGTACGGAGTGCCCGAGACCTACGCCCTGGACGGCGCCGGCATCATCCGTGCGCGCTGGGCGGGGGAACTCACCGCCGACGTCGTGCAAACCGAGCTTCTGCCAATGCTGAAGCAGCTGGCATGAGCCGACTTGCCGCCGGGTTTTTGCTACTTGCCGTCTGGCTGGCGTTGCTGGTGCCCCCCGCCGGGGCGGTCAGCAACCCCGCCGAAATGCTGCCCGATCCGGTCGCCGAAGGGCGGGCGCAAGACATCGGCAGGCAGTTGCGCTGCATGGTCTGCCAGAACGAGAGCGTAGAGGATTCCGAGGCCGATCTGGCGCGCGATTTCCGCAAGATCATTCGCACTCGCCTGCAGGCCGGCGAGAGCGACCGCCAAGTGGTCGACTGGATGACCGCGCGCTACGGCAACTTCATCCGGTTGCGGCCGCCCTTCAACACGCTGACCGCCGTTCTGTGGGCGAGTCCGGTGCTCGCCCTTGGCGTTGGGTTGGGCTTCGTGCTGCTGTCGCGCCGCCGCCCGGACCAGGCGCCGGTGCCTCTCACCGAGGCCGAGCGAACAACGTTGGAAAAGCTGGGCTCTGCATGATTTGGGTGGCATGAGCTGGATCGCCTTGGCTGCGCTCGCGCTGGTCTGCCTCACTCCGCTCGTCTGGTCGCTTCGCCACCAGGCCTCGGCCCGGGGCCGGCGTGATGCCGCGATCTCCCTTTATGCCGCCCAGCTTTCAGAGATCGACCGTGACCGCGAGGACCACCGTCTGTCGGCTGCCGACCACCAGGCGGCCCGGCTGGAGGTCCAGCGCCGGCTGCTGCAGATCGCCGGAACCGCGGATGCCGTGCCTTCGCCGCGGCAAGGCTCGCCGTTCGCCGTGTTCGCCGCGATCACGCTCATCCCGGCCGGCGCGCTGGCGCTATACCTGATCGGCGGCGCGCCCGGAATGCCGGCCGCACCGCATCAGGAGCTTGCCGAGTCGCTGCGCCAACGTGCCGTCCAGGACGATGTGCTGATTGGAAGACTCCGCGCCCGCATGGCAACCGTCGATTCCCATTCCGAGACGTCGCGGCCGGGGTTCATCCTGCTTGGCAATGCCGAGGCATCGCGCGGCAACCTCGCTGCCGCCGCCGAGGCCTGGCAGGTGGCGCTGGCCACCAAGTTCGAGCCGACGCTTGCAGCCGAGACTGCCGAGGCGCTGACCCGGGCCGCCGGCCATCTTACCGTAGAGGCCGCGATGTTGTTTCGCCGCGCACTGGCGTCGGCACCGGCCGAGGCGGATTGGCGGCCTCTGGCGGAGAAGCGCCTGGCTGAGGAAAGGCCGGGAGCACTGCCCCTGGACCCCGCAAAGGGCGCGCCCTTAGAACCCACTCGTTAGTCAGGGGATTGCAAAGAGCTAGCCCTTTGCCGGGTCCAGGGCAGAGCCCTGGCCTTCCTCACCAGGCAACCTGATCCCCGCCAAAGCCTGCCAAACTCGGATGACGAAGGCGTCATCCCTGGTTCCCTGCCCGTTCGCCGCGGCCGCAAGAAAAAGCTGATGCGCGGCGGAGGCCATCGGCAGCGGAAAGGTCAGCGCCCGAGCTTGGTCCAGCACGATGCCGAGGTCCTTGACAAAGATGTTGACCGCCGACATCGGCGTGTCGTCGTTGGCCAGGATATGGGGCATGCGATTCTGCCACATCCAGGAATTGCCGGCTGAGCCGGAGATGACGTCGAACAGCGTTTGTGGATCGGCCCCGGCGCGGATGCCGAGCGCCATGGCCTCCGCGGCGACGGCGATATGGACGCCGGCGAGCAGCTGGTTGACCATCTTCACGGTGCTGCCGATGCCGGCCGTGTCGCCCAAGCGCCAGACCTTGGTCGCGATCACGTCGAGAACCGGCCCGGCTTTTTCAAACGCCGCTTCGCTGCCGGCGCCCATCACCGTCAGGGAGCCACTACGAGCACCAACGACGCCGCCCGATACCGGGGCGTCGAGCATCATCAGCCCGGAAGCGGTGATCTTCTGGTCGAGGGCACGCGCGGCCTCCGGGGCGACGGTAGTACACATCAGGATCACGGTGCCGGGTTGCAGCCTGGCCGCGCATCCGGCGGGGCCGAACAGCGCGTCCTCTGCCTGGGCAGCGTTGACCACGAACACGATGACGGCCTCGGTATCGCCCGGAACTTCGGCCGCACTGGCGGCGGATTGGCCGCCGGCGGCGGTGAAGTCCGCGCACACGGACTGTCTCGGCTCAACGCCGAACACCCGGTGGCCCTTGGCGACCAGGTTCAGCGCCGCTCCCATGCCCATCGAGCCGAGCCCGATCACCGCCACGCGCATGTTGATGCCCTCAGAGGATATTTCTGAACCGTTCTACCGCGGCCACCAGCGCGCGGCGAATGCCGGGCTCGAGCGCCGAGTGGCCGGCGTCCGGCACCACGGTCAGCCGCGCGTTGGGCCATCTGGCGGCAAGGTCGAACGCCGAGCGTGCCGGGCAGACCATGTCGTAGCGGCCCTGGATGATGTCGGCCGGCAGGTGGGCGATGCAATCCATTCCGGCCAGCAGCCCGCCCGGCGGCAGGAACAGGTCGTGGGCGAAGAAATGCGCCTCGATCCGCGCCAGGCCCAGCGCCGTGCGATCCTGCGCGAACGACGCCACGGTGTCGGGGCTGGGCAGAAGCGTGCTGCAGGAGCCCTCATAGATCGACCAGGCCCGCGCCGCCGGCATGTGGATGGCGGGATCGGGGTTGTTCAACCGGCGCAGGTAGCTGCCGAGCAGATCGCGGCGCTCGGTCTCTGGCAGGAAGCAAGTGAAGGCGGCGTGGGCCTCGGGGAACACGTTGGCGACGCCATTGAGGAACCAGTCAACCTCGTGCGGGCGGCCGAGGAAGATGCCGCGCAGTACCGCGCCGGCAACCGTTTGCGGGTGGGCCTGGGCGTAGGCCAGCGCGAGGGTGGAACCCCAGGAACCGCCGAACAGCAGCCAGCGCTCAAGGCCGAGATGCTCGCGCAGCCGCTCGATATCGTCGACCAATTCGTGTGTCGTGTTGTCGACCAGGCTGCCGAGCGGGCGGGAGCGGCCGGCGCCACGCTGGTCGAAGATGATGACGCGCCAATGGGCGGGATCGAAGAACCGGCGATGCACGGTGCCGGCGCCAGCGCCGGGCCCGCCATGCAGGAACAGCACCGGGCGGCCACGCGGGTTACCGGACTGCTCGAAATACATGACGTGGCCGGCCGGGAGCGGCAGGAAGCCGGTCTCAAACGGTCCGATCTCGGGAAACAGGTCTCCGCGTGGCATGCGGGCACTGTATCGGGCGCCGCGCGATGGCGAAACTGCCGCCGGAGCGTTAGATTACCAGTTATGCGCAATTCTTTGTTTCGGCTTTGGATCGGTGCCGCGGCGCTGGCAGGACTCGTCGCGGTCGCGGCGGCGGCATTGTCGGCCCATGCGGGATTGGACACGGCGGCGCTCGCCTTGCTGCGCACCGCGAGCGAAATGGCGATGTGGCACGCGCTGGCACTGTTCGGCGTCGGTCTATGGGCGCGATCGGGCGGCGGCCTCGCGGTGCAGTTCGCCGGCGGGCTATTTCTCAGTGGCATCCTGCTGTTCTGCGGTGCTGTCTTCCTCCTTGCCTTGGCCGGCCTCCGGCTCGGCAGCGTAGCCCCGGTCGGCGGGACGCTGCTGATGGCCGGCTGGATCGCGCTGGGAGTCGCCGCCATCCGTGACCGCTGATTTCTCAAAAATCCGTTCGGCCTACCTGTCCGCGGAGGGTTTAGAGGCGGTCCTGGCGGAGGAGCTGGAGCGCCACGGCGTCGCCGTTTCGACATGGCACGGCAGGCTGGCGCTGTCGGAAGACCCGCCTGTCCCGGCGGCCTGGGCGCTGGATGTCTGGACCGATCCGCAGCTGCTGCATGCCGCGTCAATCAAGTCTGCGGCAGACAGTCTTCGGGCGATCCAGCGCAACTGGGCCGGATACAACGTTGAAAACTTCCGCCGCGCGGCGCTGATCGCCGAGCGCCTGCCACCGCTTAAATTCCGCCCGTTGGTGTTTCCGGAACCGGCGCCAACCGGACATCTCGGCGCCTGGACGCTGCTCACACCCGATATGCTGCTTGCCAGCCCGACAAAAACCAGCGCCTTCGCCAACGGCGAGTGCCGGTTCGAGGAGGACCATATCGGGCCGCCGAGCCGGGCCTACCTCAAGCTTTGGGAGGCGCTGACCGTGCTCGGCTGGTATCCGCAAGTCGACGACATTTGCCTCGACCTTGGTGCCGCACCCGGCGGCTGGACCTGGGTTTTGGCGCAACTCGGCGCGAGCGTCACCGCCGTCGATCGCGCGCCGCTAGATCCCCGCGTCGAGAGGCTGGTGAACGTCAACACGCGCCAAGAAAGCGCGTTCGGCTATGAGCCCGCCCCGTTGGACTGGCTGTTCAGCGACGTGATCGCCTATCCGGCGCGGCTTCTTGCCCTGGTCACGCGCTGGATCGAAGCCGGTTGCGCGCGCCGCATCGTCTGCACGATCAAGTTCCAGGGCGACACCGACCATACCAGCGCGGAAGCCTTCGCCGCGATTCAGGGTGGACGGGTTTTCCACCTGTTCCACAACCGGCACGAGCTGACGTTTGCGTGGGAGCGGCTGCCAGTCTAATCGGCGACGTCGGCCATGCGGTTGCCGACGACGCGGGCGCGAACGGCGTCGCCAAAAGTCTCGAAGATGCGCCGGGATACGCTGTCGTCGGCAAAATCGTATTCCGGATGCCATTGCACGCCGCAGGCAAAGGCCGGGCTGTTGAACGCGCGGACCGCCTCGATGGTGCCGTCCGGCGCCACGCCTTCGACAACCAGTCCGGGCGCCAAACGGTCGATGCCCTGGTTGTGCAGGGAGTTGACGGGGATCTCCAGGCTGCCGGCAAGCCGGTGCAGCCAGCCGCCCTGGGTCAGCCGAACCGAATGCGCCTTGCCGATGCGCACTGCCGAGGACGGCTGCATGGGGGCCGAGTGGTCGATCCGGTGGGGCAGATCCTGCAGCCGCTGATGCAGACTACCGCCCAATGCCACATTGAATTCCTGCAGGCCGCGGCAGATAGCCAGGATCGGCACGCCGTGGCAGATCGCGGCACGGATCAGCGCCAGGGTGACGGCATCGCGGGCGGGATCCTCGGGCGTGCCCTCGGCGTGGGGTGGCCCGCCATATTGCGTCGGCTGCACGTTGGACCGGCTGCCGGTCAGGATCAGCCCGTCGATACGTGACACCAGCGTCTCGACGTCGGCCTTATCGCCGTTGGCCGGGATCAGGATCGGAACCGCGCCGACGACCTGGTCGGTCGCGCGGATGTAGGTGTCGGAAGCGGCGTGGTTCAGCATGCCGAAGATGCCAAACTGCTTGGAGCAGCAACTGATGCCGACGAGAGGCTTCATCTATCCGGGTTCGTCCAATACCTGATGTGCACTATGCGCGGTATCGGGTCAAAAAGAAGTCAATTTTTACCGGATGATGGAATGTTAACCATTCGATCCACCAAAGGCGCCTGTCGGCGCCTTGAACTCGAACAATTTGGCATCGAAGGTACCGCCGGATTCCGGGTTCATCAGGGTGACACGGGTTTCCTGGCGCTGCGGATCGGTTACCGTCCACTGGCGGAGCGTCACCGGCTTGTCGACGAAGCCTAATGCCAGGCTGCCGTCGCCGGGGCTGCCGGTGCGCTGCATCCTGACCACAATCTCACCGGGCTGACGGTCGATGCCAATCACCTCGACATCGCCGGACAGCTTCACCCGGTCGCTGAGCAGAATGCCGAGCGGGGTCTGGGACAGCGGGATGTTGCTAGTCTGGTCAAGCTGCTTGTCGTGGTAAATTAGAATGCCGTAGTTGGCGACCAGCAGGAACGGCGCCGGCGGATCGTAGTCGAAGCGCATCTTGCCCGGCCGGTCGAGCCACATGGTACCGCCGGAAATGGCCCCATTCGGCGCCACCTGCAGAAACCGCGCCTTCAGCCGTTTAATACCGTTGAGGTAGGCTTCCACCGCCGCGATGGTCGCGCGGTCCTGGGGCGTCGGCGCGAAGGTCGCGGCGACGGCGCGGCCAGCCAGCAGCAACGGCAATACGGTGAGCAGCGAGCGGCGGCGCATCTACTCAGCCGCGACCGGAATCGCGTGGCCAGACGGCCAGGCTGGTTGCTGCCAAAGCTCGGGCGAAAGCTCCTCCCGCCGATCTGGGAAGAACAGCGCACAGACTAAGGTGATCAATGCGACCGCCGCCAGCACCAGGGTGACGGTGGTCAGGTTGCCGGTGCGATCATGCAGTATCCCGATAAGCGGAGCGGCGATGGCCGCGCCGAGGAAGCCGACGAAGAACCGGATCGAGTACATCCGGGTGCGCAGCTCCGGCGAAATATAGCGCGCGGTCATGGTCTCGTTCACCGTTACCTGGCCGAACAGCGCCGCGGACACGAAGCCGGCCAGCGGCACGACCATCCAGCCCTGAACATAGGAGAGAAAGAACAAGGCGGGCGCCAGGATCAGCGCCAGCGGCAGGAACATGCGCTTCAGCGTGCGGCGGTCGAGCATCCGCCCGACGGTCAGCTGGGTCAGCGCACCGCAGAGGGTGGCGACGAACGCAGCGAGGCCGGCCAGCGGGATCAGCGATGGGCTGCCGGCCAGCCGCTCGGCCATCAGCTTGGGCAGCAACAGGGTAAAGGCGTTGAACACGAGCCCGGATACCGCCGCGATCAAAAGTAAAATCACGACGGCGCGGCGGACCAGGGCCGGCGGAATAGTCGGGAATGCGACGCCGGATCGGCGAGAACCCTGAGCGGAGAACGGCTGGCGCATCCAGAACAGCCCGATCGTGGCGCAGACCGCGCCCGGCACGATGAACGCCCAGCGCCAGCCGCCATGCACCGCAAGAAAGCCGGTGATCAGAGGCGCCGTTGCGACCCCAAGATTGCCGAACACGCCGTTCAGTCCGATCGTTCGGCCGACCTTGTCGCCGGCGGCCTCGACCAGCATCGCGGTGCCGATCGGATGGTAGATCGAGGCGAACACCCCCGCCGACGCCAATCCCAGCATCAGCGCGACCGGGGTGTTGGCCAGCCCCGCCGCCACCAGCGAAATGCCGGCGCCGAGATAGAACGCGGTCATCAGCGTCTTGCGGCCGAGCTTCTGGGCCAGCCAGCCCTGTGGCAGCGATAGCAGGCCATAGAGCACAAAACCGCCGGTCGCGAGTTGCAGGATCGGCCCGTAGTCGGCGCCGAACAGGCCACCGGGGACGGCCATGGTGAGGACGGCGGTGGGCAGGATCAGCAGGGAATAGTGGGTGAGCAGATGGGCCGCGTTGATGAAGGCGATCTGGCGTTTGGCTGGAGTCATGGTTTGCCCCACGGGAGGTAAGGATGGGGCTCTGCCCCATACCCCGCAGGGGTAGCGCCCCGGTGCGCCTAACTTAGGAGGTGGGTTCTAAGGGCTCGCCCTTAGCGGGTCCAGGGCAGAGCCCTGGCCTCGCTGCACCCCCTTGGTCGTGGAGTACTCGAAATGCAGGGCCTGACCAGGATTGACGATCGGATAGATCGCATGCGCCGCCATCGCCGCCTCCGAAAAGCCCTGGAGAATCAGCTTCAGCTTGCCAGCATAACTCGCCACATCGCCGATCGCAAAGATGCCGGCAATACTGGTGACGCAGCTCACCGGATCGACGCGGACATGGCCGCGCTCGAGCGCGACGCCCCACTCGGCGATCGGCCCCAGATCCATCGACAGGCCGAAAAAGGGCAGCAGCACGTCAGCCGGCAGCTTTCGGCGCTCGCCGGCAAGCGTTGCGACCTCGACGTGGGTCAGCTGGCCCGCCTCGCCGTGCAGCTCGTGCAGCTGGTAGGGCACGACCATCTCGATCTCGCCGCGCGCTACCGCTTGGTCAAGCTGCGCCGCCATCTCGGGTGCGGCGCGGAATTTCGGCCGGCGGTGGATAACGCTGACCTGGGCGATGTCTTTCAGGGAAAGCGCCCAATCGACCGCCGAGTCGCCGCCGCCGGCGATCACCACCCGTTTGCCGCGAAAGTCCTCCCGGCGGCGGACGCAGTACTGCACGGCGCCGGTGGCCTCAAAGGCCTCCAGCCCGTCGATCGGCGGCCGATTGGGTCCGAATGCGCCGGCACCGGCGGCGATGATGACGGCACGCGCCGTGACCGTGTCGCCATGGTCGGTGGTCAGGCGGAAATTTCCCGACAACCCTTCCAGCGCTACAACGCGGCGGCCAAGCAGCAGCAGCGGCGAGAACGGCGCCATCTGACGTTCGAGTTGCGTCACCAGGTTGCCGGCTTCGATCGCCGGATGCGCCGGAATGTCGTAAATTGGCTTTTCCGGATACAGCGCGGTGCATTGGCCGCCGATCGCATCGAGTGCGTCGATCACCACGCTGGACAGCTTCAACATGCCAAGTTGAAAGACGGCAAAAAGCCCCACCGGACCAGCGCCGATGATCGCCACGTCGGTGTCGAAGGTCTTCATCCTATCGAGGTAGCGGTCCCGCCTTGCCGGATCAAGCGCTGCGGACGTAGATCTCAGCGAACTATCACCGAGGGGCCATGCCAGAGGAGACATGATCGAGCTGCACCTTCCCGATCTCGCCGCCACCGAGTCGCTGGCTGCCCGGCTGGCGGCCTTGGCCCGACCGGGCGACTCCATTCTTCTGTCCGGCTCCCTCGGGGCTGGCAAGTCGGCCTTCGCACGGGCGTTCCTGCGTGCGGCCAGCGGCGATCCGGCGCTCGATGTGCCGAGCCCGACGTTTACCCTTGTGCAGACATACGAAACGCTTA
>JAYTTA010000534.1:0-3366 GCA_043745345.1 Acetobacteraceae bacterium
GGCATCGAGATCGAGGCGTATGGGCCGGACCCGGCATAGGGATGGCCGATTTTTATCTCCATCGGCGCGGTCTGGACAGGCGCTGTCTGGGCCTGAGCCGCGGAGATCGAAGCGAGCGCCACGGCGGCTAGAATGGAACGATGGAACACTCTTGAACTCCCGAAAGGACTTGGCGCCAAGCTCTTTTTGCTCTCAGCCTTCAAGGCAGCGCCAAGTCGGCATCCCTTAACGCAACGGGTTGCGCTGGACCAGAGCCCCATCCCTGCCGGATGAACAACGCCGCCTGCGTCGGCCACGACGGCAACGCCTGACCGGCCTGCCAGGCGACCTCGCTCATCGCGCGCCGCAGCCCGGCCGAGAAGATCAATCGCCGCATCGCCTTCGACAACCCGACGAAATCGCCCGGTTCGCAGGTCACCCCGCCTTCGGGCGGCACCAGCACGGCAGCAGCACCACCCTGCATCACCGCCACCGGCAGGCCGTGCGCCAGCGCTTCCGCCACCGCCATGCCGTAGCCCTCATAGTTCGTCGCCAACGCGAACATGTCGGAACCCTGCCACAGCGCCTCCAGCGCTGGTCCCACCACCTCACCGGCGAAGGTAACCCGATCCGAGATCGAAAGCGTTTCGGCCAACCCGACGAGTTGCCGGGCGCATGCAGGATCGCGGTCTGGCGAGCCCGCGATGGTAAGGTGCCAGTCGAGGTCGAATAATTTTGAAAACGCCCGCAGCAGCACGTCGTGGCCCTTGCGCGGAATAAGTGTGCCGACCGACAGGATGCGGCAGGTCGGGCCGCTTGATCCGGCAGCGCGCGGCACCGTGTCGGTGCCCGGCGTGACCACGGTTATCCTGTCGCGCGCCACCGCAAAATCATTCGCCAGCGTTTGCGCCGTTGTCTCGCTGGTGACGATCACGTGGCCCAGCGCCGGCAGCAGGCGCCGTTCAATCGCGGTCAGGCGCGCGCGATCGGCATCGTCCAGGCCAGTCTCCATCGACACCGGATGGTGGATCAGCCCGGCGACTCGCGGCCCCGACAACTCCGTTGTCATGCCGTCGAACGCCAGCAGCGCCAGGCCGTCGATCAGCACCAGACCGCCTTCCGGCAAGCAAGTGTCCGCGGCCGGTTCGACGACCTCGATCTCATGACCGACGTGCCGCCACTCGTCCACCATTCGCCGGTCATAGATATAGCCGCCCGACACCGTGTCGAACGGCCCCGGCACGATGAGCGCCAGCTTCATGCGGCGACGCTTCCCTCGAACGCGGCCCAGGCGACCGGGCTTTCGCGCAGCACGACCTTGAGCGCGGTGACCAGCCGGCCGCCGCTGCCGAGCCGCCCGTCGCGGCAGGCGCTCGCGAGTGCCGCGTGAATATGCTGCGCCATGAACTCGGTTGTGGTGTTCTGGCCGATCAGCGCCAGATTGTCGTCGAGGTTGCTGTAATCCACCGTATCCAGGATTTTCCGTAGCTCGGCTCTGGCCAGCGCGATGTCGATCAGCAGGTTGAGCTTGTCGAGCGTCTCGGCGCGAAATTCCGCCTCGACTACGAATGTCGCGCCGTGCAGGCACTGCGCCCGCCCGAATGCCTCGCCGCGGAAGCTGTGAGCGATCATGATGTGGTCGCAGACGGTCAGGCTGAACATGGCGGCTCCCGGCAGGCTAAGGGGTATCGGGCTCAGGGGTAGCGAAGGATGTGGCACAACCCGCCGGGCAAGAGTATCCCCGCCATCCGGCGGGGCAAATCCTTGAAATCGGTCGGGCCTTTGAGCAGCCTGTCGAACACCGGATCGGCCAGCAGACGAAGCGCCAATGCCAGCCGTTCGCGATGGCTGCGGCGGCCGTGCATCGCCGGCGACACCGCTTTGCTCTCGTCTGCAATGATCAAGGTCTAGGATCGTCCGGAAACAGCCTGGACCAGCCAGCTAGCCGCGATGACGGGTCGAGCGCGTTCCGAACCACTCTCAGGCGCGGGCGGACAGCGCGACTGGGCCGGAAGGCGTCGCCGCCGGCCGCCCTTGCGGGCCGTATCGCGGCGGCACGCGGCTGGCCGCCAGTCGGCCGGCCCTGGTGACGATGCCGATCACCCGGCCCTGCACCGTGATCGCACGCTCCAGCAGGACCCTGTTCTCGGCCGCAAGCCCGCGAAGCGTGGCGGTGAGGGCCCGGATCGCGCCTTGGTCCAGTCCGGCGACGCCGGTCGGCTGGGTGGCGATAAACCGCTCCGCCGCCGCGTTCTTGTCACCGAGCAAGGCGCAGGCGCCGCCAAGATCCATCGCCCGCAAAGCCTGGTTTTCCTGGCTGATGATGTCGGCCAGCTGCACGGCGGCGGTGATCAGCTCATCGGTCATTTCTTACCCCTGTGCGTGGGCACGTCCGACGCCGCCCGGGCTTCCTGCATCCGCAGCATCTCGGCCAGGATCGGCTTGGCCAAGCCCAGCCCGCCGCCGGCCGCGATCTTCTTGGCGATCTCGGTCACCAGCATCGGCTTCCACGCCTCCTCGCCGGCACCGCCGCTGAACAGCGACCTCGAGTTCTTCACGGTGTCGAACATCGGCGCCAGCATCTGCCCGAGGGTCATGGCCTCGAACTCGCGCGCCGATTTCTTGGCTCTATCCAGCTCGCCGGTGGCCTGCATCAACGGCCGGGAGACCATCATTGGCTGGGAGACTGGCGCGACCGCCATCACCGCACCTGCAAGTCGGCTTGCAACGCGCCGGCGGCCTTGATCGATTGCAGGATGCTGATCAGGTCGCGCGGGCTGACGCCGAGCGCGTTCAGGCTTCCGACCAGATCACGCAACGTTGCGCTGCCGTGCAGGATGCCGAGTTTTCGATCCTTCTGGTCATCGATCTGGATCTGGGTGCGGTCCACCACCACCGTCTGGCCGTTGGAGAACGGGCCGGGCTGACTGACGACAGGCGTTTCGGTGACACGAATGGTAAGGTTGCCTTGGGCGATCGCCACCGTGCTGATGCGAACGTCCGCCCCCATCACCACGGTGCCGCTGGCTTCCTCGACGATCACCACGGCCGAGCTGTCGGGCTCCACTCTCAGTATCTCTATCCTTGCCAGAACGTCGATCGCATCGCGCCCGGTAAGGTCGAGTGAAACCGTGCGCGGGTCGGTGGCGCGCGCGATCGGCCCGACCGCCTGGTTGACTGCGTCGGCGATCCGCCGTGCGGTGGCCAGATCAGGGTTGCGCAGCGCCAGGCGCATCCCGGTGCGCGCGTCGAGCTTGAACGGTACCTCGCGTTCAACCATGGCGCCGTTGGCGATGCGCGCGGCGGTCGGCACCCCGCGGGTGACTGTGGCGCCGGCGCCACGGGCCGAGATGGCGCCGCTGGTCAGTGCGCCCTGCGCCACGCCAT
>JAYTTA010000535.1:0-12556 GCA_043745345.1 Acetobacteraceae bacterium
GGCCTGGAGGTGATCGAGGCGGCGCGGCTATTTCAGCTCGACGAGACGGATATCGGCGTGCTCATCCATCCGCAATCGATCGTTCACGGGCTGGTCTTCTACCACGACGGCAGCGTGCTGGCGCAGCTCGGCTCGCCCGACATGCGCATTCCCATCGCCCACGCTTTGGCCTGGCCCAGGCGCATGGCGACGCCGTCGCCGCGGCTTGATCTGGCGGCGATCGCCCGGCTAGAGTTCTCCGAGCCCGATCCCACCCGCTTCCCGGCCCTGAAACTCGCCCGCGACGCCTTGCGGGCGGGCGGCGGCGCCCCCACCATTCTCAATGCTGCAAACGAGATCGCGGTGGCGGCATTTCTCGCGGAACGCATCGGATTTCTTGACATAGCGGCCACCGTGGCACGGGTGCTGGATCAATTAGGCGCCCGACGCTGCGCCACGATCGACGATGTGCTAGACCTTGACCGGTTGGCGCGCGGTCAGGCCAAGGATCTCCTCGCCAAACGCGCCGCTTAACCTCGCCTCCTGGCATCTTACAGGGATAAAAGACGTGATCGAGGCTGTTCCGGCTGTCGTCCGCTCCGCCGTCGCCTTCATCGTCGTGCTCGGCGTGCTGGTGTTCGTGCATGAACTCGGACATTACCTCGCGGCACGCTGGCGGGGCGTACACGTCGAGGCATTCTCAATCGGCTTCGGCCGCACTATCGCGAGCTGGACCGACCGGCTGGGCACCGTGTGGAAGCTGTCCTGGCTGCCGCTCGGCGGCTACGTTAAGCTGCACGGCCAGGAACGGCCGGAGGACGTGACGCCTGAGGAGCGTGCGCTCTGGCTGCCCGGCCAGACCTTCCATGAAAAATCGGTGCTGTCGCGCGCGATCATCGTGGTGGCTGGCCCGGTCGCCAACTTCCTACTCGCGATGGTGCTGTTCGCCGGGCTGTTTCTGGCGATTGGCCGGCCCACCACCACCTCGGTGATCGGCGACGTGTTGCCTGACGGCGCCGCCGCCAGTGCCGGGCTGCTGGCCGGCGACCGGATTGCGGCGATCTCGACCTCGTCCGGCACCTCGGTCAAGGTTGCCAGCTTCGAGGACATCCAGAAGGTCGTGTCAGTCCATCCCGGTGAGCGTCTGGAGGTCACCGTGCAACGTGCCGGCGCCAGCCTGACCCTGCCGGTCACCACCGGGTCGCGCGACAATGGCCGGGTCGGGATACTCGGTATTCGCGGCGGCGGCGTCGAATACGTCCATGTCAACCCGGCCACCGCGTTACTGGCCGGCGTTACCCAGACCTGGGACATCACGGCGCAGACCTTCGCCGGCGTCACCCAGATGCTCACCGGGTCGCGCGGCACCGAGGATCTTGGCGGGCCGCTTCGCATCGCCCAGCTTTCTGGGCAGGTGGCACAACTCGGCCTGGCCTCACTGGTCTCGTTCATCGCCGTTCTGTCGGTCAATCTCGGGCTTATCAACCTGTTTCCGATTCCGGTCCTGGATGGCGGCCACCTGCTGTTTTTCCTGGCCGAGGCGATCCGCGGCCGGCCTATCCCGCAGCGCGCCCAGGCTGCCGGCTTTCGTGCCGGCATGGCGCTTCTAGCCGCCCTATTTGTATTCGCGACCTGGAATGACCTGTCGCATCTCGGCATTTTCCGATGGGTCGCGGCGCTGATTGGCTAAACTTCCCCGACCGTTTCAGGGCATCGCCTAAAATCCAGGACTGGCGTCAACCGCGGCGAGTGGCGTATGGGACCGGGTGCGATTAACCTGTCGCTGCTTTGAGGAGATTCGGGGATCGGGCCGCTCGCTCTGTTTCCGATGCCACGAAACCCGATTGCTGCCAAAAAGTCTTTGAGGAGATATGCTTGTTGTTCCGCATTCGCGCCGCCCTCCTCGCGCTTGCCTTTACCTTGCCATCGCTGCTTTTGACTGCGTCGCCAGCCGCGTCGCAGGGAGTACGGGCACGGTCCGCGGTTGGACGACCCGTGTCGGCAACCTCCGGCGATACGATCCAGGCGATCCGTGTTGACGGTGCCCAGCGTATCGAGGTCGGCACCGTACGGTCCTATATGTTGCTATCTCCGGGCGACCGGTTCGATGCCGATCGTATCGCCGGGAGCATTAAAACGCTCTACTCGACCGGCCTGTTTCAGGACGTGACAATCCGCCGCGACGGTCCCAACCTTGTCGTGCGTGTGGTTGAGAACCCGATCGTCAACCGCATCGCCTTTGAAGGCAACAAGAAGCTCACCGATGAGACAATCCGCGCCGAGCTGCTGCTGAAGCCGCGGGCCGTGTTCACGCCCGCGCTGGCCGCGGTCGACCGCCAAAAAATTCTCGACCTTTATGCGAAAAAAGGCCGGTTCGACACTCGTGTCGATCCCAAGATCATCCGGCTCGATCAGAACCGGGTCGATGTCGTGTTCGAGATCGCCGATGGCGACATCACGCTGATCAGCCGCATCGCGTTCGTCGGCAACAAGGAGTTCAGCGAAAGCCAGCTCGGCGAAGTCATCAACACGCGCGAGGAGCGGTGGTGGCGATTTCTGTCGAGCAGCGACACCTACGATCCCGAGCGGTTGAGCTTTGACAAGGAGCTATTGCGGCGATTCTACCTGAAGAACGGATATGTCGACTTCGAGGTCACGGACGCCAAGGCCGAGCTGTCTGCAGACCGCACTGCGTTCTTCGTGACTTACACCCTGAAGGAGGGCAAGCGCTTCCGCGTAGACAAAGTGTCGATTGACTCCAAGCTGCGTCATCTCTCTGGCGACGAACTGACCGGCGACCTGTCGATCTCCGCCGGCGACTGGTATGATGCCGACCAGATCACCCGCAACAGCGATGCGATCGCCGCGGACGTGCGGTCCCGCGGGTTCGCCTTTGTCGAGGTCAAACCGCGGCTTACCCGCAACAAGGATAGCGAGTCCATCGATCTAACGTTCGATGTCGGCGAGGGACCGCGCGTGTACATCGAGCGCATCGACATCTCCGGCAACGTGCGAACCCAAGATAAGGTGATCCGCCGTGAGCTGCGCGTGGCCGAGGGCGACGCGCTCAGTCCGGAAGGCATTCGCCTGTCGCGCCAGCGGCTGATCGACCTTCGCTACTTTGAAGGTGTCGATATCCAACCGACGCCGGGTTCGGCCGATGACCGCACGATCGTCAACACCACGGTAACCGAGAAGGCGACCGGCGAGCTTACCTTTGGCGGCGGCTACTCGACCGATGCCGGAGCCCTCGTCGATGTCGGGCTGCAGGAACGCAATCTTGTCGGTACCGGCATCAGCGCCGGCATCAACGGCATCCTTGCGCAGCGACGCAGTTCGGTCGACCTCAACGTAACCGATCCCTACTTCCTCGACCGCAACCTGGTTGCCGGCGTCAACGTGTTCTACATCACCACCAACAACCAGGAGACGGCGCAGTACAGCGAACGGCGCGCTGGCTTTGCACTCAACCTCGGCTACCAGTTCAACGAACATCTGCAGCAGTCGTGGAGCTACTCTTTTGTAAGCCGCGATGTCTACAACATCGCGACAGGCTCCAGCTTCTACATCCAAAACCAAGCTGGCCAGACCACTCTGTCCCAGCTTGGACAGATACTGGCGTTGGACTACCGAGACAGCCGTATCGCGCCACATACCGGGTTCATCACCCGGCTGGGAACCGATTTTGCCGGCATCGGCGGCGATGCCAGGTTTTTTCGTACCAAGCTCGACGGCACCTACTACATCCCGCTCGATCGGTTTACTAACAACACCGACTGGGGCATCGCGGTTTCCGGCGGGGTTGGCTACTTCTTCGATCTTGGTCGTCAGGAGCAGATCATCGACCGCTTCTTCCTCGGCGGCGATAACCTGCGTGGCTTCCAGATCGGTGGTGCCGGTCCGCACGACATCGCCACCGGCGATAGCCTAGGCGGACGATATTTGTGGAATCAGAGTACCGAGCTGCGTTTCCCGCTGCCGGTGCCCTCGGACCTCGGAATAACCGGTCGGGTGTTCGCCGATATCGGCTCGCTCAGCCAGGCGACATTTGAAAGCAATAAGTGCCCGACCGCGCCAGGCGGCGTATGTCCGGCGATCTACGACAACGCGGCACCGCGCGTCGGCGTTGGTTTCGGCGTCTCCTGGCAGACGCCGCTCGGCCTGATCAACATTGATCTGACGCCGTTCGTCGTCAAACAGAAATACGACCAGACACAGGTCTTCCGCTTTGGTTTCGGCACGAGGTTCTAGTGAGCAATTTCCGTCTTCTCGCGTTGGTGTCCGTCGCCACCGCTGCGTTGTCGCTGATGCCGACAGCCATGGCCCAGAACCCGAACCAGGGTTCTCCAGGTCAGGGGCAGAACTGGTTTGTGCCCGGGCAGCAGCGGTCCGGACCCGTTGCCGGATCGGGCGCCGGGCCACGTGCCGTGCCTGGCGCCGGCCCGCGCAACGTGGCGGGACCGCGGATGTCTCAGCCAGTGCCATCCGGCTTCGATCCGGCCCCCGCCGAGCCGGAGCCCGAGCCGCCGCCATTGCAGGTGCAGCTGCCGCCGCCGCCTGACGTCCCGGTCCTGCCGCGCGCGCCCTCGCCGCCGGCCGCGGTGATCGGGATCATTGCGGTGCCTGACGTGATGCGGGCCTCATCGGCGGCGCAGCAGATCGAACGTGTCATCGGCGAGCGCCGGCAGAAGCTGAACGATGACGCACAGAAGGAGCAGGTCGCCTGGCGCGAGATCCAGCAGCAGTTGGCGGCTCAGCGCGGCACCCTGACGCCCGATCAGATTCGGGCTAAGGAACGCGATCTGCAGGCACGCATTACCGAATCCCAGCGGCATTTTCGTGACCGTAACCGGATCATTCAGGAGGCGGTGCAATACTCGTTAGCCCAGATCGAGCGAACCCTGTCGGGCGTGCTGCAGCAGATCGCCGCCAGCCGGGGCATGAACATGGTTCTGCACCGGGCTCAGGTCGCCCTGAACGTCGCCGAATTCGATATCAGCGGCCAAGCGGTCGAGGAGCTCAACAAGATACTGCCCAGCGTCATCATCCCACCCGATGGCGTTTCACCCGCGGCGATGCCGCCGCCGGTCGCTCAGGTCGTACCTCCGACAAGTCCGGCTGCGGCACCGGTGCCGGCAGCCGTGCCGGGCGCCAAACCGAAGCCGTAAATCCTGGCTTGCCCGATGCTTGGTCGCGATCCTGTGCTTGACCGCGAGCAAGCCGGGGTTGTGGGAGATGCACGGTTTTTCACGCGCACCGGGCCGCATACCTTGGCCGCTATTGCGGATGCGGCGCAGGCAACTGCGCCGCCGCTGATGCGGCGGTTCGCTGGCATCGGACCTTTACAGACAGCGGGCGGCGACCAGGTCAGCTTTCTCGACAACCGCAAATACCTGGCTGCACTGGCGACGACCCGCGCCGGCGCCGTGATCGTGCATCCTGATCTCGTCGACCGCATTCCGACCGACACGGTCGCTATCGTGTCCACAGAGCCCTATTTGGCCTGGGCCCGGGTTGCCGCGTTATTCTATCCGCCGCCACCAGTCTCGCCCAGCATCCATCCGCTGGCGTCGATCGGCGAGGGCGCGATGATTGAACCGTCGGCCGAAGTTGGACCTTTTGCGGTGATCGGCGCCGGTGCGCGCATCGGCCAACGCTGTCGCATTGCCGCCCATGCGGTGATTGGGCCCGGGGTCGAGATCGGCCGGGACTGCCGGATCGGTAGCCATGTCAGCGTCAGCTACGCTCTGCTCGGCGACCGGGTCACGATCTTCCCAGGCGCGCGCATCGGACAGGACGGCTTCGGATTCGCGATCTCGACCGAGGGTTTCGTCTCGGTGCCGCAGCTTGGCTTGGTACGCATCGGCGATGACGTCGAGATTGGCGCCAACACAACAATCGATCGCGGCTCGACGCAGGACACGGTGATCGGCGCCGGTTCGCGGATCGATAATCTTGTGATGATCGGCCATAACGTGCGGCTCGGCCGCGGCTGTGTGATCGTGGCGCAAGCCGGAATATCCGGCTCGACGGTGCTCGGCGACCATGTGATGGTCGGTGGCCAAGCCGGGATGGCCGGCCACCTCAGTATTGGGACCGGGGCGCGGATCGGCGCTCAGGCTGGCCTGATGGCAGACGTGCCCGCGGGATCGGAGGTCGCAGGCTCCCCGGCGCAGCCGTCGCGGACCTATTTCCGGCACTACGCGGTATTGCAAAAGATGATCCGCGACCGTATCGCGAGTAGCGCCTCGACGCGCGGGTCTGGCGTTTCGGCACGGTCACGCGCGGCGTCGGGCGGCGAAACATGACCATCGCTGGCCGGACGGACCCGGCGGGCGACCGGCAGAATAGGATAAGACGATGACGGCGAGCATTGCGGAAGTTCCCGCACCGGACGCGCCCGGCGAGACTATCGAGTTGATTGATATCGCGGGCATCATGGAGGCCATTCCGCATCGCTTCCCGATGCTGATGATTGACCGGATGGTGGAGGTCGTGCTGGGTCAGTCGGCGATCGGGGTCAAGAACATCTCGGCCAACGAGGCCTTCTTTCAGGGCCATTTCCCTGGTCATCCGGTGATGCCTGGCGTGCTGATCGTGGAAAGCATGGCGCAGACGGCGGCGGTGCTGGTGGTCCGCACCATGGGGCAGCACGCCGCCGGCAAGGTGGTCTATTTCATGTCAATCGATAGCGCCAAGTTCCGCCGGCCGGTGGTGCCGGGCGACCAGCTTCGGGTCCATGTCACCAAGGAGCGCCGGCGCGGCAACGTGTGGAAGTTCCACGGCGTCGCGCGGGTCGATGGCGTATCGGTGGCGGAGGCGAGCTACACCGCGATGATCATGGAAAACTAAATGATTTTGGAAAACTAATGGGCCGAAACAATCGGTTACATGACGTCGTTGGTAATAGCCGGCAACAAACATTGAGTTGGCGAGCGCGCGCTCCGCAGACTAGTTTGCTAAAAGCGGCATGCCGCACGAAATCTGGAAAGATACTTGCATCATGGACGTGACGGTAAAGTCGGCACCGATCGCGACCGTGACGGCTATGCCTGTGGGCTCCGCGAAGTCAGCCGTGACCATCCATCCCACCGCCCTGGTGGCGCCTGGGGCCAAGCTTGGCACGGGCGTGTCGATCGGACCATTCTGCACCGTTGGCCCGAACACCGTGATCGACGATTTCGCGCGGCTGGTGTCGCATGTCGTCGTTGATGGCCACACGAGCATCGGCGCCCGCGCCATGATCTTCCCGTTCGCGACCATCGGCCTGCCGCCCCAGGACCTAAAATACAACGGCGAGCCAACCACCTGCGAGATCGGGGCCGGGACTCAGATCCGAGAGCATTGCAGCATCCATCGCGGCACCGCCACCGGCGCCGGCGCAACCCGGGTCGGCGCCGGCTGCCTGCTGATGGCGGTGGTCCATGTCGCGCATGACTGCCACCTCGGCGACCATGTCATCATCGCCAACAACGTGGTCATGGGCGGCCACGTGCAGATCGGCGACCATGCGGTGATCGGCGGCTCGGCGGCATTGCACCAGTACGTACGCATTGGGCGTGCCGCGATGGTGGGCGGCGTATCAGGCGTGGAGGGGGACGTCATCCCGTTTGGCAGCGTGATCGGCAATCGCGCCCGCCTCGCCGGGCTCAACGTAATCGGGCTGCGCCGTCGCGGCTTCGACAAGGCGGAGATTCAACGGCTGCGGGCCGCTTTTCGCCTGTTATTCAGCGCCGCCGGCGTATTCTCGACGAGGTTGGTGGAGACAAGGTCGAAGTATGGCGCCGATCCGCTGGTGGCAGAAATACTGGCTTTCATCGACGCATCCTCGGGCCGTGGGCTAATCCGCAGCCGGATCGCCGGGATCCGCGGAGACGACTCTGATCCGGCCTGAGTGATGGGGTCAGTGCAGCCGGGTGCTGCCCGGCATGTTGCCGATCATCCTGACGTTGGTGACGGAACCACTGGGCGACTGATCGGCGGCACATATCTCGATCGAGTGGGACAATGCGGTCGCGGTGGTTCTGAGACCTAGGCCGGCGGCCTCGGTCGCCAGCATGCGCAGGCACCGCAGGATGCCAAGCGCCATCGGGTCAACCAGCAAATCGTCGGGAAAGGGTCCGAGGACGTCGTCGGCGCTGACTTCCTCCTGCGAAAAATCGCTTTCGTTGGCATCGACAGGACTGAATTCACGATGGACCATCCGATACCGTCTTTCAGTTTCGATGCTGCCTTTGACCCGCTCTGCGGGCCAGCTCACGCGAACGTGAGGCTATTTCTATGGCCAGTCTTTTCTGCTTTGGCAACAGAATATAGAGTTCAAACTGGCTTTTTTGCCAAGTTCGGCAACATTGCAACGCATTATCCCGTTACGATTTAAACTGTATCAAGCAATATCAATCATAGGTTAAAGGCTCGTTGATTTGACTGTTTTACAAGCCGGCAAGCCAGTGGTCTCGCTTGGCATATTGGCGGGTGGCGGCACACTGCCGGGCCAGGTTGCCGCTGCGGCGGCTGCTTCTGGCCGTGCGGTCTTTATCGTCGGTCTGGAGGGCTTCGCGGATCGCGAGGTACTGGCACCCTATCGCCACGAGTTCATCCGCATGGGCGCCGCCGGGCGGATAATTGCCACCCTGCGGGCACAGCAGTGCCAGGATGTGGTGATGATCGGTACTGTGCGCCGGCCCTCCCTCCTCGACATGCGTCCGGATGCCGGGGGTATGGCGATCCTTGCGCGCATCGGCCGGGCCGCGTTCGCGGGCGACGATGGCCTGCTTGCCGCTGTCGCCCGGGTGCTGGGTGAGCAGGGTTTCCGCGTGCTGGGCGCCCACGAGATCCTTGGCGAGCTGGTGGCACCGCATGGTTTGCTGTCGCGCACGGTGCCCGATGATCTGGCGGTCCGTGACATACTGCGCGGCATCGGCGTCGTGCTGGCGCTTGGGGCCGCCGATGTCGGTCAGGCCTGCGTGGTCCAGCAGGGCATCGTGCTGGCGGTGGAGGCGGCCGAAGGCACCGATGCGATGCTGGAGCGGTGTCGCGGCTTGAGCCGTACCGGCCCGGGCGGGGTATTGATAAAACTGGTCAAGCCTGGACAGGACCGCCGCGCCGACCTGCCGACAGTCGGCGTTCAGACCATCCGCGGTGCCGTGGCCGCAGGTTTGCGCGGGATTGTGTTCGAGGCCGGTTCCAGCTTGCTGGTCGGCAGGGCGGAGGCAGTTGCCGAAGCCGATGCAACCGCCATATTCCTGTGGGGCGTAGATCCGCGCGATCCGGCTTTCCGTATCGACCAACCCTGATGCACGCCCACCTGATTTTCCAGAAGGAGCAACGACATGAGCCGATTTCTGCATACAATGCTGCGCGTGGGCGACCTCGAACGCAGCGTCACCTTCTATACCAAGATGTTCGCGATGACCGAGCTGCGCCGACGCGATGTGCCGGACGGCAAGTACACGCTGGCCTTCCTCGGCTACAACAACGGTAATGCGAGCGGTGAGGCCGAGATCGAGCTGACGTACAACTACGGCGTCGACCATTACGACCAGGGCAGCGCATTCGGCCATCTTGCGGTCGCAGTGCCAAACGTCGCCGCGACTTGCGAGGCGATCCGGAAGGGGGGAGGTAAGATCACACGGGAGGCAGGGCCGGTCAAGTTCGGCACCACAATCATCGCCTTTGTCGAAGATCCGGACGGCTACAAGATCGAGTTGATTGAACGTAGCTGACGGTCAGGCAAGGATGCCGGCTCCGCCCGGAGCCGGCATCACGTCATTGATGGTGGTGGGCGCGCGAGCGCCGTGGTCCGTTCCAGACCGCCACGCCAAAACGCGGCGCCTCGGCGACCTCATCGTAGGAAACCGTCTGGCCGACCTGCGGTGCGCGATTGAAGGCCACGGTGCGAAGGTCGGCCGGAGCCGGGTTAAGCGTCAGCGCTGGCGCTGGGATCGCGACCGACGCAACCCGGGTGCCGGTATCCGCTTGGTCGTAGATGAAGCCATAGGTCGGGTAGACGCTGCCGAAATCGCCGGTCTGGCCGACAGTAACCCGCACCGCGGTCCAATCGTTGCGTTCGGAAACATCAACCACTGCAACCCCACGGGCGACGCCGCCGACATGGGCGCCGGCGCCTGCCCAATTGGCATGATCGATCTCGATCTCGCGGCCGTTTACGATGCGGCTGACCACAGCGACATGGCCTAGCGGCATGTGACCGTTGGCGGTGAAGGCGAGCACGCTGTTGGGCACCGGGCGCTGGCCGCGATTATAGAGACCCGCCGCGTTGTCCCACCAGTTAGCGGCGTTTCCCGATAAGGCAATGTTCGTTACCGCACGCGCGAATGCCACGCATTGCAGGGTCGGGCGACGATCGGCGTAGCTGCGCATCGCTTGGCCATGCCAACGGGTATCCCGTATCACGCGGCCGGGGAACATGACACGGCTGTATTGGATCGGAAGCCGGTTAGCTTGGCGGGTCCGGGCAAGCCCTGGGAACTCTGCGCCGGCCCTGGTCGTTATGTTACTTACGGGACTATTACGCACGTTCGCAGCGTGGGCGGAACTGTCTAAAAATGATGCGCCGATTGTCAGCGAGGCGGCCAGGATGATGATTTTACCGCCAACGCTTCTAAACCGCATCTATGCTGCCCTTATTCTGCCCGCCTGAAGTGTGATGATTTGCTGCAGGGGTGATGCTCGGTAGCAACACCTACCCGGCAATGACAACTGAGCAATCGCATTTTACCGGGTGTGTGACGTAAATCACCCAGTTGGGGCTGTGGATAAGCAGAAAAACCCGGACAATCCTCCTATTGTCGGTAATCTGGTTCTCTTATTGATTATATCCCGAAACGTTTATTTCGACTCGCTGCGTGTCCGCAGTGGAGGCGAGCCGATATTATTTGCAGGCGGTGACCATGATTTCCACCAATAGCCGCGGATCGGCCATGTTGCTGGCGACACAGGCCCGCACCGGCGCGCCGTCAGCCGGCAGCCAAGCTGACCAGACCTCGTTCATCGCCTCGCGGTCACGGATATCCTTGACCCAGATCAGAGCCTGCAGCAGCCGCGTGTTGTCGGTGCCGTGTAGCTCAAGCAGCGTGTCTATCTGGGCCAGTACATCGGCCGTCTGTCCCTTGACGTCCTGGCTGGTATCGCGCGCGGTGCAACCCTGCAGGTAGACAAAGCCATGGTACTCGACCGCCCTGGATAGGACCTTGTTCGGATCGGTGCGGATGATCTTGCTCATTTTTTTCTCCTGGATGCCGGTGGACTGTCGCACTTTGCGCGACAGCCACGTTCTACGGAAGCCTATCGGACAGGGAAAGCGACCGGGATCAGGCGATGGCGACTTCTAGCGCGGCCTCGATCCGGGTCAGCCGGGTGCAGGCCCACAGGAACGCGCCGACAGCTAGCGCGCAGCCGATCAGCACTGGCGCCTGCAGCCCGATAAACTCGGAGGCGAGACCATAGCCCAGCGCGCCGATCGCCGGGCCAGCCCGCACCACCATGCCCCACAGGCTCAGCACCCGGCCGATCATCGACGGCGCGCAAGCGCTTTGCAGCAGGGTCTGGATGGCGATGCCGTGAATGGTCGTGGCCGCTCCCATCATTGCGATGCAAGCCACGCCGACGCCGAACGAGTGGGTGGAGACGAACCCGGCGGTGGCCAGCGCCAGTGCCAACCCTGATCCCAACGCGTAGCGCGAAAGACCCGCGAGCCTCCCGCGCATCGCGATCGTCAATCCGCCGGCCAACGCCGCCAGGCCCATGGTACTGGCCAGGATGGCCAAGCCTTCGGCTCCCCGCGAAAACAGCTGGGCTACGAATGGCGGCAGCATTTCGGGCACCGCGCGTAACAGCATTCCTGCGCAGGCCGCGAACACGAAGATCGGCGCCATCCCGGCATGGCGTCCGACATAGCGCAGGCCATCGATCGCCTCATGCCAGACGCTGCCGGTGGGCGCGTGGCCACGCCGGTACTCGGGGGCGATGTCGATCAGCCGCAGAGTCAGGCTGGCATACAAATAGGCCAGGCAGTTGCAGGCGATCGAGGGCACCACCCCGAACAGCGCGATCAGGGTGCCCGACAGCGCCGGGCCGACGCAACGCGCCAGGTTAAATGACAGCGAGTTCAGCGCCACCGCCCCAGCCAGCTCGGACCGCGGCACCAGACCGGGCACCAAGCCCTGACGAGAAGGCTGCGCGAAGGTCTGGGCGATGCCGACCAGAAATTCCAGGCAGGCGATGATCTCGACCCGGATCAGGCCGGTCAGGATCAGCACGACCAGCGTCGCCGAGTGCAGCGACACCAAAAACTGGGTCACCGAGGTCAGCCGGATGCGGTCCAACCGGTCGGCCATGGCGCCGGCGATCGGCGAGACGATCAGCGACGGCCCCAGGCTGCAGAAGGCGATGATCCCTACCCACAGCGCCGAATGGGTCAGCTGCCAGGCCAGCCAGTCGGTCGCCACCCGCTGCATCCAAAGCCCGGTCCAGGACACGACGGAGCCCGCGTAGAAGATGCGCGCGTTGCGGTAGGCGAAGACACGGCGGATGCCGGATAACCCAGCCATCTCTA
>JAYTTA010000536.1:0-3338 GCA_043745345.1 Acetobacteraceae bacterium
GAGGCGTCGGAGGCGAGAAACACCGCGGCCCCGGCGAGGTCGTTCAGCCTGCCGAAGCGGTTCAGTGGGGTGCGGGCCAGCAGCTTCCCCGCCATCGCCTCGTTGTCGCGCATGCCGGCGGTGAGGTCGGTTTCGAAATAGCCGGGAGCGATAGTGTTGACCCGCACGCCCTTCGCCGCCCAGTCGATCGCCAGGCCCTTGGTCAGCAGCTCGACACCCCCTTTGCTGGCGTTGTACGGCACCGAGCGCGCCAGCCCGATATGGCCCGCGACCGAGCTGATCGAGACGATCGAGCCCGAGCCCTGCTCGACCATCTTGCCGCCAAGGTATTTGCAGCACAGGAAGACACCGGTGAGGTTGGTGTCGATTATGGTCTGCCATTCGGCCAGCGTGGTGCGTTCAACGCTGCGATAGATCGGATTGACGCCGGCGTTGTTGATCAGAACGTCGATGCGGCCCTCGGCCGCCATCACGGCGTCGGCCAGCGCAACGACCTCCGCCTCCTTCGACACGTCGGCGATTTTATAGCCGACGCCGAGTCCCTGCGCCGTCATCTCCCCCGCGGCGGCCGCAAGCGTCGCTTCCGTGCGGCCGACGAGGAAGACGCGGGCACCGAACGAAGCAAGCCCCTCGGCGATGCCGCGCCCGATCCCCCGGCCGCCGCCGGTGACGACCGCGACCTTGCCGGTGAGGTCGAACAGGGCGTCGCGTGAGATCACCAGTTGGCGCCGTTCTTCATGATCTTCTGCGCCAGACTCCAGCGATGCACCTCGGACGGGCCGTCATAGATCCGGAATCCGCGGACCTCGCGGTAGATGCGTTCGACCAGGGTTTCGCCGGTGACGCCCTGGCCGCCGAGCACCTGAACGCAGCGATCGACCACGCGGCAGATCGCCTCCGAGCAGATCACCTTGGCCATCGAGCTTTCGGTGCCGCCGCGCTCGCCCTGATCGAGCACCCAGGCGGTCTGCAGGATCATCATGTGGCTGATGCGGATGTCCATCTCGTTATCCGCCAGCATGAAGCCGACGCCCTCATGGTGGCCGAGCTTCTGACCGAAGGCTTCGCGGGTTTGGGCATAGCCGGTTGCGATCTCATGCGCGCGCCGCGCGGCGCCCAACCAGCGCATGCAGTGGGTCAGCCGGGCGGGGGCCAGCCGTACCTGGGCGTATCGAAACCCTTTTCCCACTTCGCCCAGGATGTCGGTCGCCGGCACGCGCAGGCCGTTGAACCGCACGACGCAGTGGCCGCCCGGAAAGCCCTGATCGAGGCTGTCCATGGTGCGCACGATCTCGATCCCCTCCGCGTCCATGTCGGTCAGGAACATGGTGGCGCCGCCATCCTCGGTCTTGGCCATGATGATGGCGAAGCTGGCGCCATGCGCGCCGGTGATGAACCACTTCTCGCCGTCGATCCGAAAATGGTTGCCGTCGCGTTTCGCCGTGGTCGCCAGTGCTGCGGGATCGGAACCGGCGCCGGGCGACGGCTCGGTCATGCAGAAGCAGGATCGCGTCTCGCCGGCGGCCAGGGGGCGCAGCCAGCGCTCCTTGTGCTCGTGGCTGGCGACCTGTTCCAGCAGGTGCATGTTGCCCTCGTCGGGGGCGGCAATATTGAGCGCGATGCCGCCCAACAGGGAATAACCGGCCTCCTCGAACACGATTGCCTTGCCGACATGCGACAGGCCGAGGCCGCCGTATTCGGTGCCGACATGCGGCGCCAGCAGCCCGGCGTCGGATGCCAGCCTGTTCAACTCGCGCTTGAGCTCGTCGCTCGGGCCGTGCGCGCCCTGCCGTCGGTCGGTTTCAAACGGAATTATTTTGCTGTGGATAAAGTCGCGGGTGCGAACCTGCAGGTCCTTGAGTTCGGGAGAGAGAGAAAAATCCATTGTGCTGTTCCTTCAGAAGGCGCGGCCGAGCGCGAGTTCATGGCTGAAGTCGGCGATGCCGGTGCCGATGGCGGTCAGCCCGGCATAGCGCGGCTCGGTGGTGACGCCGGTGCGATAGCGATGGCCGAGTTGCAAGAAGATGATGGCGAGCTTGTACATCGCCAAGACGCGGAAAAACCGAAAGTCCGACATATCGCGGCCGGTCAGGCTGCCATACCGGGAAACAGCCGCCTCGCGCGACGGGAAGCCCGGCGCGTGGAACGGGCCCTGCTCCATGTCGAACAGGCAGGCAGGATCACCGGGCTGGGTCCAGTAGCTAAGTAACGTCGCCATGTCGAACAGCGGATCGCCGCGGGTGCCCTGGTCCCAATCGACCACCGCCACGGCGTCCAGCGTCTCAGGATCGAGGATCATGTTATTGAGCTTGAAATCGTTGTGCAGCAGGGTTGGCTTGCCGTCCGGCACGGCGTTGCCTTCCAACCAGGCGCCGACATCGCGGTGCAAGGCCTCGGTGCCCGGTTCCAGCACGATGGCGCCGCGCTTGCGCCAGCCGGCGACGGCGCGGCCGAGAAAGCCGTCCGGGCGGCCAAGATCGTCCAGCCCGACGGCGGCCGGATCGACCGCGTGGATGGCGGCGAGGGTGGTCAGCGCGACCTCGGCCAGCCGCGCGCCCGCTTCCGGCCGGCCGGCAAGGGTGGGCGGCATGGTTTCGCGCACCACCAGGCCGGACTTGAACTCGATGATCTGAAAGTCGGCGCCGATGACTGTTTTATCGGTGCATAGATGCAGGCTGCGTGGCACGAACGCCAGGGCATCGGGCAGCCGGGTCAGGATGCGGTGCTCGCGCGCCATGTCGTGGCTGCCGGGGGGCAGGTCACCGAACGGCGGCCGGCGCAGCACGTATTCCTTCCCGGCGATGTGAATGAGGTAGTTCAGGTTGGCGAGGCCGCCGGCGAACTGGCGCGGCGGGTTTTCGCGGCCCAGGGTCAGGTCGTGGCTAGCCAGATGGGTAGCGATGGCGTCCCAGTCGAGTTTCACGCCTTCGCCGGCAGGGCGCAGGTTGGCGTCGATGGTTTGGGACACGTGGCCTCCCGTTTGTTTCCGGTTCGGCGGAAGGTGCTGGCCGGGCCATGCGCCGTCAAGCGGGCGGCTTTCTTTGGCGGGATCGTTTGTGTACCCTTCCACTCAAAGTTCAGGCCTGTGTCCAGGCGGGATCCGTCAAAAGGAGAGTACGTCATGGCCGGTGCCAATTCCCTATCCATCCGCCCAGTCGCTTCATCTGGCCATCCAGGCTTCGTCGGTGAGGTTTCCGGCGTCGATCTGACCCAGAAGCTGACGCCGGAGGAGGCGGAAACGATCGAGGCGGGGATGGACCGGTACGGCGTGCTGGTGTTCCACGGACAGAATTTCACCGACGCGCAGCAGGTCGATTTCAGCCGCAATTTCGGCGAGA
>JAYTTA010000537.1:0-12491 GCA_043745345.1 Acetobacteraceae bacterium
TCGCCGGGCAATGAGCCGCGCTGCTGCTTCATCTTGTGCGCCGTCTGCCAGGTGCGGATCGCGACCTCACCGACGCGGCCCATCGCCTGGCTGTCGGACGAAATCATCGAAAGCGCGCCGAGATCGTGCAGAATGTCCTCGGCGGCGATGGTCTCGCGGCGGATGCGGGATTCGGCGAAAGCCACGTCCTCCGGGATTGACGGGTCCAGATGGTGGCACACCATGAGCATGTCGAGATGCTCGTCGAGCGTGTTGAAGGTGAACGGCCGGGTCGGGTTGGTGCTGCTCGGCAGCACGTTTTCCAAACCGGCAACCTTGATGATGTCGGGCGCGTGGCCACCGCCGGCACCTTCTGTATGAAAGGCGTGGATGGTGCGGCCCTTGAACGCCGCGATGGTGTCCTCGACGAAGCCGCTCTCGTTCAGCGTATCGGTATGGAGCATGACCTGGACGTCGAACTCCTCCGCCACCGACAGGCAGCAATTGATGGCGGCCGGCGTGGTGCCCCAATCCTCGTGCAGCTTCAGCGACGAGGCGCCGGCGCGGATCATCTCCTCCAGCGCCTGCGGCTGGGAGGCGTTGCCTTTGCCGGCGAAGGCGATGTTGACGCCGAGCCCCTCGGCGGCCTGCAGCATGCGCGCCATATACCAGGGTCCAGGCGTGCAGGTGGTGGCCGAGGTGCCGGTGGCGGGCCCGGTGCCGCCGCCGATCAGGGTGGTAATGCCGGATGCGAGCGCGTCATCGACCTGCTGCGGGCAGATGAAATGGATGTGGCTGTCGATGCCGCCGGCGGTGAGGATTTTTCCTTCGCCGGCGATGATCTCGGTGCCCGGGCCGATGACGATGTCCACGCCCGGCTGCACGTCCGGGTTACCGGCCTTGCCGATGCGGAAAATGCGTCCGTTCAGGATGGCAACATCGGCCTTGACGATGCCCCAGTAGTCGATGACGACAACGTTGGTGATGACGGTATCGACCGCGCCCTGCGCCTGGGACAGCTGGGACTGGCCCATGCCGTCGCGGATCACCTTGCCGCCACCGAATTTCACCTCCTCGCCGTAAATGGTGTGGTCGTGCTCGATCTGGATGATCAGATCGGTGTCGGCCAGCCGCATGCGGTCGCCGGTGGTCGGGCCGAACATGTCGGCGTAGGCACGGCGGGTTATGCGCGCCATCAGTCGAGGTCCCCCATCACCGCGCCCCGGAAGCCGTATATCTTCCGATGTCCGCGATAGGGTATCAAAATCACGCTGCGGCCTTGCCCCGGCTCGAACCGGACCGCGGTTCCCGAAACGATGTCCAGCCGCATGCCGCGTGCCGCCGCGCGGTCCAGGAACAAGGCCTCGTTGACCTCGAAGAAATGGTAGTGGCTGCCGACCTGGATCGGCCGGTCGCCGGTGTTCGACACGAACAACTCGATGCGCTCCAGTCCCTCATTCAGCTCGATGTCATCGTCGCCAGGAAAGATCTCGCCGGGAATCATTTTGTCGTCCTTAGCGAATCGGTTCGTGGACGGTAACCAGCTTGGTGCCGTCCGGGAACGTCGCCTCGACCTGCACGTCGTGGATCATCTCGGCGATGCCGGACATCACCTGGTCGCGGCTGATCACCGCGGCACCGGCCTCCATCAGGTCGGCGACGGTGCGGCCGTCGCGGGCACCCTCGACCACGAAGTCGCTGATCAGGGCTATGGCTTCGGGATAGTTGAGCTTGACGCCGCGTTCCAGCCGCCGGCGCGCAACGATCGCCGCCATGCTGATCAGCAACTTGTCTTTTTCCCGCGGCGTCAGGTTCATCTACTTTCCCTCAACACAACCAGACGCGCGGCAACGGGCGCGGGTTTCGCAGCGCCTGCAACCCGGAGATTACCGCCTGGCGCAACTCCGCGCTGCCAGGCGCCACCATACGCGCGATCAACATGCCGTCCCAGGCGCTGGCGCCGCATTCGGCGTCGTGCCCGTCGAGCGCTGCGCGAAGGTCCTCCAACCGGCTCTCTGCATCCGGGGCGACGTGCATCAGCGTGGCGACGGCGCGCGTGCCGCCGCCGGTTGCCGGCCGCCGCATCCTTGCCTCGATGTCGCCATGCATGCGGATGGCGTCGTGCATAATCAGCCTGCCGTCGCGGCGGATGCGGATGGTGTCGGAGATGCGGGCGTGGCGCACGACCTCGCCCATGGCGGCGCGGCCGAAGATCAGGCTTTCGATGCCGAGGAACCAGGCGTCTTCGGCCAAGTCGATGTCCAGCCTGCGATCGACGGCGCAGTCATTGAAAAAAATAGTTTCCTGCGGCAACCATTCCGCGGACGCGCTTGCCCCCGCGGTGATGCGGGTTCGAATTTTCGCGGCGCGCGCGCCTGGCAGCGCGCGGTAGAAACGCTCGGCCGCTTGGGCGGCGATCGTGGCTTTGGTCCCGGCAGCAAGGGTGATCGTACTGGAAAGAGAATCGCCGCCGGCGACGCCGCCGGAGGTGTTGAGCGTGACGGCGTTCATCCAGGCACCGCGCTCGGGCCGGGGGAACCGCGCCTTCAGGCAGCCGGACTGGCGGAGGCCGTCGAGCACCGTCTCGCCATCGCGCAGCTTCACCGACAGGCGCAGTTCGCCGACCGCGCGCTGGTGAGTTTCGACTTCAGACGGAAAGGCGGCGTCGTACATCCTGCTCGTCCAGATCCTCGCGCCGCCCGGCCAGCACGATGTCGCCGCGGTCCATCACCGCGATGGTCTGCGCCAGCTCGCGGGCGAATTCGAAATACTGCTCGACCAGCACGATGGCCATGTCGCCGCGGGCGCGCAACAGGGCGATCACCCGGCCGATATCCTTGATGATGCTGGGCTGGATACCCTCGGTCGGCTCGTCCAGCACCAGCAGCCGGGGCTTCATGATCAGCGCGCGGCCGATCGCCAGCTGCTGCTGCTGGCCGCCGGACAGATCGCCGCCGCGCCTTCCGAGCATGGTTTTCAGGACCGGGAAAAGATCGAAGATCTCGTCGGGGATGAAGCGCTTTCCGCGCGGCAGAACGGCGAAGCCGGTCTCCAGATTCTCTCGCACCGTCAAAAGGGGAAAAATGTCGCGGCCCTGCGGCACCCAGGAGATGCCGCGTTTGGCGCGTTCGTATAGCGGCAGCCGGGAGATGTCGTGGCCTTCCCACCGTATCGTGCCGCCGGTGATCGGGTGGGCGCCGGTGACGGCGCGCAGCAGGCTGGTCTTGCCGACGCCGTTGCGGCCCATGATGCAGGTCACCGTGCCGATTTCCGCGTTCAACGAAACATTCCGCAGCGCGATGGCGGCGCCGTAATGCAGGCTGACGTTCTCGATGTTCAGCATGTCATCGTCCGAGATACACTTCGACCACGCGCGGGTCGGCGCTGACATGCTCCAACGAGCCCTCCGACAGCACCGAGCCCTCGTGCAGGCAGGTCACCTTTACCCCCAGGGCGCGGACGAAATCCATGTCGTGCTCGACCACCACGACCGACCTCGTGCGGTTGATCTCGCGCAGCAGATCGGCGGTCTGAGCCGTTTCGGAGTCCGTCATGCCGGCCACCGGCTCATCGACCAGCAACAGCTGTGGCTCCTGGGCCAGCAGCATGCCGATTTCCAGCCATTGCTTCTGGCCGTGCGACAACCCGCCCGAAAGACGATGGCGAGTCTCTGAAAGTCGTGTGGTCTTGAGGATGGCGTCGATGCGGTCCCGCTCCTCGCTGGTCTCACGCGCCCACAGGGTGAAACGCGGCTTGCGATCGCCGGCGAGGGCCAGCAGCAAATTATCCCAGACGGTCAACGGCTCGAACACGGTCGGTTTCTGGAACTTGCGGCCGATGCCGAGTTCGGCGATCGCCGGCTCGTCGAGCCTGGTCAGGTCGGTGTCGCGGCCGAACACCACCTTGCCGGTGTCGGGCCGGGTCTTGCCGGTAATGACGTCCATCATAGTGGTCTTGCCGGCACCGTTGGGGCCGATGACGGCGCGCATCTCGCCCGGCTCCAGCACCAGGGACAACGCGTTGAGGGCGCGGAAACCGTCGAAGGTGACGGTGACGCCGTCGAGATAGAGCAGCGTGTCGCTGGCGGTGCCGATCGCCTCGCTCATCCCACCGCCTCCTTAAAGTTAGGGTCTTCCGGCGATGGCCGTTGCGGCGCCTTCTTCGGGCGGCGTACCCGGTCCAGCACGCCGATCACGCCGCGCGGCATGAACAGCGTCACGAAGATGAATAACGCGCCAAGCGCAAACAACCATATTTCCGGCAGAGCGCCAGTCAGCCAGGTTTTTCCCAGGTTGACCAGGATGGCGCCGAGGATCGCGCCAGTGAGGGTGCCGCGGCCGCCGACGGCAACCCAGATAACGGCCTCGATCGAGTTGGCGGGGGCGAACTCACCGGGGTTGATGATGCCTACCTGGGGCACGTAAAGCGCGCCGCCGATCGCCGCCATCACCGCGGAGGCGACGAACACCACCAGCTTGTACGCTTCCGGCCGATAGCCAAGAAAGCGCGTGCGGCTTTCGGCGTCGCGCACGGCGATCAGCACGCGGCCGAACCGGGAGCCGACCACGTGCCGGGCGAACAGGAACATCAGGCTGAGCATGACGGCGCTGGTTACCAGCAGCCCGACACGGGTGCTGTCGGCCTGCAGCGGCAGGCCCAGCAGCTCCTTGAAGTCGGTCAGGCCATTGTTGCCGCCGAATCCCATGTCGTTGCGGAAGAACGCCAGCAGCAAGGCGTAGGTCAGCGCCTGTGTGATGATGGATAAATAGACGCCAGTGACGCGGGACCGGAACGCCAACCAGCCGAACACCAGGGCGAGCACGCCCGGCACCAGCACCGCCATCAGCATGGCGAAAGGGAACTGGTTGAAGCCGTGCCAGAACCACGGCAGCTCCTTGTAGTTCAGGAACACCATGAAATCGGGCAGAATTGCGTTGCCGTAGACGCCGCGTGGGCCAATCTGGCGCATCAGGTACATGCCCATGGCGTAGCCGCCGAGCGCGAAAAACGCCGCGTGGCCGAGGCTGAGGATGCCGGCGAAACCCCATACCAGGTCCAGCGCCAGCGCCAGCATGGCAAAGCACAGGTATTTTCCGGCGAGCGACACGGCGTAGGTCGGCACGTGCAGGTTGGCATCGGGCGGCGTTGCCAGGTTCAGCACCGCCATCAGCCCGGCGCCGCCGAGCAGCAGGATAAGGGTGAGGATGGTGGATTTTCGCGCGATCATGCCTCCACCGAGCGGCCTTTCAGGGGGAACAGCCCACGCGGCTTGCGCTGGATGAACAGGATCAAAAGGACAAGCACAAGGATCTTGGCGAGCACGGCGCCGGCGATCGGTTCCAGGAACTTGTTGACGATGCCCAGCGTCAGCGCCGAGATCGCGGTGCCCCACAGATTGCCGACGCCGCCGAACACCACCACCATGAAGCTGTCGATGATGTAGCCCTGGCCGAGATTGGGCGACACGTTGTCGATCTGGCTCAGCGCGACCCCTGCCATGCCGGCGACGCCTGAGCCGAGCCCGAATGTGGCGGCGTCGATCCACGGGGTGCGGATGCCCATCGCGGCCGCCATGCGCCGGTTCTGCGTCACCGCGCGCATTCGCAGGCCGAGCGAGGTGTAGCGCAGCGCCGCCACCAGTGCTGCCAGCACCAGCAGCGAGAACAAGATGATGTAGAGCCGGTTGTAGGTCAGCGCCAGGCCGCCGAGCTGCAATGATCCGCTCATCCACTGGGGCGTGCCGACCTCCCGGTTAGAGGGGCCGAACAGCGATCGAACCGCTTGCTGCAACACCAGAGAAAGGCCCCAGGTCGCGAGCAGCGTCTCCAGCGGGCGGCCGTAAAGAAACCGGATCAGGCCGCGCTCGATGATCACACCGACGCCGCCCGAGACCAGGAAAGCCAAAGGTATGGCGAAGAACAGGCTGGCGCCGAACAGGTTCGGCGCGTGGTTGCGAATGACTTCCTGCACCATGAATGTCGTGTAGGCGCCGAGCATCACCATCTCGCCATGCGCCATGTTGATCACGCCCATGACGCCGAAGGTGATCGCGAGCCCAATCGCCGCGAGCAGCAGCACCGAGCCGAGGCTCAGGCCGTAATAGACGCCCTGCAGCACGCTCCAGATCTGCAGGGAAAAATCAATGGATTTCACCGCGGCGGCGGCGGCGTCGTTCACCGCCGGTGGCTGGTCGGTGAGCGTGGACAGCAATGCCCGCGCATCGATGTCGCCGCGACCGCGCAAGGTCGCGACTGCGGCCAGGCGGTCGGGCTCGGAGGCGTGGCCTTCAGCGAGCAAGGCCGAAGCCCGCGCCTGCTCCATTGTCTTCTTGACGCCGGCATCGCCCTCTTGTGCGATCGCCCGGTCCAGCGCCGGCATCCCGGCCGGCTCGCGGGAGCGGAACACCGCGTCGGCGGCCAGCGCCCGTGTCGGCGCGTCGGGGGCGAATAGCCGCAACGCGCCCAGTGCCGCATCGACCGCGCGCCGAACCGCGTTGTTGACCCGCACCGGCCGCACCGATCCGGGCTCTGCCGGTTGGGCGGTGCGCGCATCGACGTAGCGCCCGTCAGCGTCCTTGATAAACAGCGCCCGGTCGGCGCGGGCATATAATTTTCCGGCCTGCATCGCGCCAAGAATGGCGGCGGTGCGTGGATCGCCGGACAGGGTCAGCGTATCGACGCCGGCGCGGACCTCGTCGATGTTGACGCCCGCCAGTGCCGACAGCGCATCGTCGACACCGGCATGGGCCATCAGAGGCATCAAAAGCAGCCACAGGATTAGCAAGACACGGCGCATGAGCAAGGCTCCGAATAAGGAAGCGCCGCAGGCAAAGTAGGGAGGGGCCCTGCCCCCAAACCCCGCTAAGGGGCAGTCGCCCCTTGTAACCCCTTCCTGATGGTTGGGCGCTCCCGGGCGCTTCCCGGGCGGGGTCAGGGACAGCGCCCCAGCCTTAGCTTACTTCGCGCTACCGCCGCACTTGCCGGTTTTCACGTTGAAGTTGCCGCACGACATGGGCGAGCGCCAATCGGCGATCAGGTCGCGGGAGCCTTCGAGGTAAGGCGACCATTCCTGCGCCACGATCAGGCCTGGGGTCTGCGAGACGATGTTGAACTGCCCGTTATCCTGGATTTCACCGATCAGCACCGGCTTGGTGATGTGGTGGTTGGGCATCATCGCCGAGAAGCCGCCGGACAGGTTCGGCACCGAGATGCCGATCATCGCGTCGATCACCTTGGTCGGATCTACGGTGCCGGCCTTCTCGACCGCCTTGACCCACATCGCGAAGCCGATCACGTGGGCTTCCATGGGGTCGTTGAAGGTGCGCTTGGGGTTTTTGGTGAAGGCCTGCCACTTGGTGATCGCCGCCTTGTTCTCCGGCGTATCGACGCTCATGAAGTAGTTCCAGGCGGCGAGATGGCCGAGCAGCGGCTTGGTGTCGATGCCGGCCAATTCTTCCTCACCGACCGAGAACGCGATGACGGGGATGTCGGTCGCCTTGATGCCCTGGTTGCCGAGTTCCTTGTAGAACGGCACGTTAGCGTCGCCGTTGATGGTCGAGACGACGGCGGTCTTCTTGCCGGCGCTACCGAACTTCTTGATCGAGGCTACGATGTTCTGCCAGTCCGAATGGCCGAACGGCGTGTAGTTGATCATTATGTCCTCATCCTTGACGCCTTTGGACTTGAGGTAGGCCTCGAGGATCTTGTTAGTCGTGCGCGGATAGACGTAGTCGGTCCCAGCCAGCACCCAGCGTTGCACCTTTTCCTGGGACGCCAGGTAGTCCACGGCCGGGATGGCCTGCTGGTTCGGCGCAGCGCCGGTGTAGAAGACGTTCCTCTGGCTTTCCTCGCCCTCGTATTGCACCGGGTAGAACAGCACGTTGTTAAGTTCTTCGAACACCGGCAGCACGGATTTGCGGGATACCGAGGTCCAGCAGCCGAACACCACCGAGACCTTCTGCACGCTGATCAGTTCCCGCGCTTTTTCGGCAAACAAGGGCCAGTTGGAGGCGGGATCGACGACGACGGCTTCGAGCTTGCGGCCGAGCAGGCCGCCCTTCTGGTTCTGCTCGTCGATCAGCATCAGCATGACGTCCTTCAGCGTGGTCTCGCTGATGGCCATGGTGCCGGAGAGGGAATGCAGGATGCCGACCTTGATAGGGCCGGCGGGTTGCGCATGAGCCGGTGCGGTGGCGATGGTGGCCGCGGCGAGAGCGGCTATACCGAGCGAGCCGAGTTTCCGACGTGTCAGCCAGGTTCGGAATTCTGTCATGGTCGTTCCCCGTTTGTCGTTGACGCGATGAAGGCGGTCCCGGGGCTTTGGAGAGCTAGAACGCGGAACCTCAGCATCTTCCATGCAACTCATGTGCCAGCGGTGTCGGAATAGTTACCGTGGCGTTTTGATTGGATTTTGGCCGCGGTCTGATACAGAAAAGCGAACGGCGGAATAAAAATGCGTGATTTCTATGCAAGCTGATAAGCCGACTTCGCCAGGGAAGGCGTGTTGGCCAGGTACAAATAGAAAAGGGGCGGCACCTTGGGTGCCGCCCCTTTTCAGGCATGACTTCCGCCTATTATCCGGACGGACGGGCGGATCGAGATCAGGCTCGACGGCGACGGATCAGGCCGATGCCGGCGAGACCGGCACCGAGCAGCAGCATGCTGGCGGGCTCGACCGTGGTCACCACCGGAGATGCCGTCAGCTTGATGACGTTCTCAAGCGAGAAGTAATCGCTGCCGCCGGGGGCGATCGGGGTCAGGAAATGGACCGTGCCGCTGGTTGCGGTGAGGCCAGTGAAATAGGCGTCCCTGCCGCCATAGCCGAGTGCGCTGGTCAGTCCGCCATGGGCACCGCCGCCGAAGAAGGCGCTGTCAAAGAGGCCGGTCCCCGCGGCATTGACGACGTAGGTGAAGGTGTTGATTCCGTCATTGTCCATGCCGCCGAAGATGCCGCCATGCAACAGGACAGGGTTTGAGATGACGAAGCTGGAGATCGAGTGTCCGGTGTGGTTGACCACGCCGATCAGCGCATCGTCACTGCCGTCGTAGTTGTTGGTTGCGCCTTTCGGGGCGAAGGTTTTGATCGAGCCGTCCGCGTTGAACGACACGACGAGGTTGCAGCCGCCATAGATCGCAACGTTTGCGGTGTTGACCGTCACCGGGCAGACGCCGGCGACCGCGGCACCGGGTGCGACGGCGGCGGCGAGGCCGATGGACATGCATCCAGCCAAAAGAACCGTTTTGAGTTTCATATGCCTTGTCCCCTTTTTGGTTGCCCTGATGCGGCCCAGGAAAGCGCGCTATTTGGTGCGCCGCATGTCGCAACGAGTTTGCAAAGACCGGGCCAAGTTGTTTTATTAATGAAATCAACCGGTAAGAAAGTCTCAGAAGCTTTCGAGAATGAAACCGTAAAGTTTTTAGACAGATCTTTTGGACTATTCCAACAATAAAGATAAATACGCCACGATCAATCAACCGGAGGGTAGGCGGGGGTTTGTGGGATCTTTCCGGTTGTCGCTGCGGGCAGGACCATCGCTCGCAGCGTCGAGTATGCGCGTGCGGCGGCGGAACAGGCCGAGACCGGCGCCGAGCAGCAGCATGCTGCGGGCTCGGGGGTCGGAACGACGATAGGAACCGTGGTGATCGAGATCGCCTCTTCCTGGGAAAAGTAGCTGGCGCCGCCGTCAGCGATCGGCGTCACGAAGTTGATCGTGCTGTTCGGAGTCGAGATGTTGGTGAAGCACGCGTTGGCGCCGCCATAACCCCTGGACGACGTATCCAGCGGGTTGTTGGCCGGGTTGAAGCCGATGCCGCCGGTGCAGATTGCCCTTACAAAAGTAATCTTATCCTGAATTACGCAATTGTTATTCCGACGGAAAAACTGGGTATTTCAACGTCTTAACTTTTCGTGTTTGGCTTTAATTTTAGGCCTGTAAAGTTTTCCGACATGAACCCCGGTCCGCCGCGAGCTGCCCCGACGCGGGCAAGCCTGCAGACGAAGACGGCGGCGCCCGATGGGTGCCGCCGTCTGTATGGACAACGATCGGGCCGAGATCGGCCGGATGCGTTGGTTCAGGCCTTGCGGCGACGCAAACCGAGGCCGGCCAAGCCGGTGCCGAGCAGCAGCAGGCTGGCAGGCTCGGGGGCCGGAACGACGACCGGAGCGTCGCTGAGGGCGATTGCGCCCTCCAGGGAGAAGTAGTCAGTGCCGCTATTGGCGACCGGATTGACGAAGTTGACCGTGCCGCTTTCCAGAGCGCCGTCGCTACCGAGGTCGATGTCGGTGAAGTAGGCGTTGGCGCCGCCATAGAGCCCGTCTGAGGTGTCGGCCGGGTTACTAAGACCGGGGACGCTGGTCGCTATCACAAAGGTAGTAGGATGGCCGTCGCCGATGTAATAGGTGACGCCGTCGCCGTCGAATATGAAGATGCCCAAGCTTGTGGTTTCGGTCAGGCGGAAGCTCGAAATGGCGTGGCCAGAGTTGTTGACCACGCCAATCAGCGCATCATCCGGAACATTTACCGACCCGGTAGCAATGTCATAGGCTGTCTGACCGCCGGTGTTGAGCGGGTCGTTGCTGGTGACGCTTGTGCCGTCGGCATTGAACGTCAAGATCAGGGTGCAGGCACCAGGTGTGGCGAGCAGTGTGGAGTAGCTGTTGGTTGCTGGGCAAACCGCCGCAGCCTGGGCCGAGTTGAACGCGAGGATTCCGACAGAGATCGTTGCGCTGACGAGGAGGACCGATAGCTTCATAAATCCGTTCCTTGAAATTTCTTCAAACGGCTACGGCTGCCGCTTTCTGGAAGAGTTCAAACCTTTTGCGCGAGTGATGCAATCTTCATGCCAAAAAAAATAAGTATGATCGTTCAACGTGCTATTTTCGCGCGCATTTGTTAGGATTAACTTCTGTAAAGTTTTCCGACACAAATCTCATGGGTCGGATGAGTTGCGTCAAGCGCTCGAACTCCCGTCCGGCGTCTGGTAGCTGTAGTCTCCCAGAGCCCTGCAGTCGGCCGACATCCATGGAGATCGTGATGACCGCGAGCCTGTTTGATCCCTCTTTATTTCATGCCAGCGCCGTCTCGGCTGAGACCGAGACCCTGAACGCGGTCATCGTGCAGGCGATGACACCGCTGCCGGAATGGTGGAATGTCGGCGCCGAGGCCGCCCGGGAGGCGCGCCGGCAGGGACGCAGTCCGTTCCCGGCGACGCCCAAATCTCCGCGCGCCATCGAACGCACCATCAAGGGCGTGCCGGTGCGGGTGCTCACGCCAACGACCGCGCCGCGCGGCATCTACCTGCATATTCATGGTGGCGGCTGGGTGCTGGGCGCGTGCGACCAGCAGGACCCGATGCTGGAGCAGATCGCCGACACGGCCGGGCTGGTCTGCGTCAGCGTCGAATACCGGCTGGCGCCGGAACACCCCTACCCGGCTGGGCCCGACGATTGCGAAACCGTGGCGCTGTGGCTGGCGCGCAACGGCATGACCGAATACGGCACCGAGTTTTTGACCATTGGCGGCGAGTCGGCCGGCGGCCACCTGTCCTCCGTGACGCTGCTGCGGATGCGCGACCGCCACGGATTTTCGGGGTTCCGCGGCGCCAACCTGATGTTCGGCGCGTTCGACATGGGCATGACGCCGAGCCAGCGAGCGTTTGGCAATACGAAGCGGCTGGTGTTGCGGACGATCGATATCGAGAAGTTCGCCAACGCCTTCCTGCCGCCCGGCATCGACCGCCAGGACCCCGACGTGTCGCCGCTGTTCGCCGACCTTTCCCGACTTTGCCCGGCGCTGTTCTCGATCGGCACCGCGGACGCGCTGCTCGATGACAGCCTGTTCATGCACGGGCGCTGGATCGCCGCCGGCAACCCGGCCGAATTGGCGATCTATCCCGGCGGCGCGCATGGTTTTACTGCCTTCCCCGGCACGCTGGCGGAATCGGCGCGGGCGCGGGCGGCGGAGTTCCTGCGTGGGTGCTGCGCCTGATTCTCAGGCCATTGCCGGCACGCGACCGACCAGGCCTCGCATCCGCGCTGCCTGGTCGGTCGCGCTGAACAGATAGGTCGGTGTCCAGGCATAGCGGCCGCGCATTGCGTAGCCGATTTCGTGCAGCCGCCGGGCGATCGTGTCGAAGCGTTCGGCGCCGTCAGCCTCGACCATGATGTCGGGCAGCCAGCGCGCCAAGGTGGCGGCGGCGCCCTGCAGCACGCCGGCTTCGCCGCCCTCGACATCAATCTTGATCACGCCCACGGGACGGTCTTCGGCGATGCTGTCCAGGGTGACGATCCTGACCGCACCCACGCCGGCGCGGACCTGGACAGTACCAAGGTTCCGGGTGTCGCCGATGGTGGCGCAGCCGAGGCCTGGCCGCGCGCCGAGCGCCACGGCGTGGGTGCGAACCCGCTGCTCCAGCCCGTTGGCGGCGATGTTGATCCGAAGCACGTCGTAGTTGGCGGCGAATGGCTCGATCGCCACCACCTCGGCACCCAGGATGGCGGCGGAGAACACCGTG
>JAYTTA010000538.1:0-3333 GCA_043745345.1 Acetobacteraceae bacterium
TTATTGCAATGCGGCATCCGACGCGGCGTTCCAAGATATGGCTGCGGAACGTTCGCGGTGCCGGTCCGTGGCTTGCGTTTTCAGCCCCAGTGGCGTTACCGCAGGGCGGTTGTTATTCTGTCGCGTGATGCAAACCCCCTATGAAATCCTCGGCGTCGAGCCGACCGCCAGTGCCGAGGCCATCCGTCGCACCTATCGACGGCTGGCCAAACAGCACCATCCCGACGTCAATCCTGGCAAGCCCGAAGCCGCGGAAAAGTTCAAGGCCATCGCCTCGGCCAATGAAATACTGTCCGATCCGGAAAAGCGTGCCCGTTTCGATCGTGGCGAGATCAATGCCGAGGGTGCCGAGGTGCCGCCGTCGCGGCCCTACTACCGGGATTTTAACGACGCCACCGGGCGGGCGCGCTATGGAACCGGAGCCGAGTTTGGCGTCGACGACATCGAGGAACTGTTCGGCCAAGCATTCCGCGGCCAGGGTGCGGGACGCGGCGAACGTGAGTTCCGGGCCCGAGGTGCCAGCGCCCGCTACACCCTGACCGTATCGTTCCTCGATGCCGCAAGCGGTGCCGTGCGACGGTTGACCTTGCCCGATGGGCGCGTCCTGGATGTCACTATTCCGCCAGGACACCGTGATGGCCAGTCGCTGCGCCTGCGCGGTCAGGGCTCGCCCGGCATCGGCGGCGGTGCCGCCGGCGACGCGCTGATCGAGATCGCAGTGGCGGAGCACCCATTCTTCCGCCGCGACGGCGACGATATCGTGCTCGACCTGCCTATCACCCTGCGGGAGGCGGTGCTGGGTGCTAGCGTGACGGTGCCGACGATCACCGGGCCGATCAACCTGAAAATCCCAGCCGGATCACGCTCGGGCAACAAGCTGCGGCTGCGCGGCCGCGGCATTGGCCGCGACGCCGAGCATCGCGGCCACCAGCAGGTCGTGCTGCAGGTCGTGCTGCCCGGGGAACCTGAACCGGAACTGGCCGATTTCCTCAAGGATTGGGAGCCCGCCCATCCGTTCGATCCTCGGGAAAACCTCAAGTCATGATGCGGTTGCACGCCGTGGTTATGCTGTTCTCCGACCTCGATCCCGGGGAGCTGTCGGGCTGGATTGAGCGCCAATGGGTCCGGCCGGAGCCGGCCGGCGACGACTACCTGTTCCAGGAAATCGACGTCGCGCGCGTGCGCTTAGTTTACGACCTGCGCCGCGCCATGGCGGTGGAGGAGGAAACGGTGCCGCTGGTGTTATCCCTTCTCGACCAGGTATTTGAACTACGGGCCACGATCACCGCGATCTCCGGCGCGCTGGACGCTCAGCCGGAAGCACGCGAGGTGATCCGCGACGCCCTGGTCAAACGACACTAGGCTCGCGGTGAATTCGCCAGGTCACCCTTCACGTGGCGGGCGAATAGGTCGAACAGGCGGCGGGTAATAGGGCCGACTTCGCCACTGCCAACCTTGGCGCCATCCAGGCTGACGATCGGCTTGACGAAGCTGCTGGCGCTTGACACGAACACTTCCCGCGCGCCGCGCAAATCGGCCTCGGTGAAGCTGGTTTCCGACACGACGATACGCTCCTCACCAAGTAACGCCAGCAGTGCATCGCGGGTGCAGCCGGGCAGAATGTTGTGGTCGAGGAATCGGGTCCGCAACACGCCTTCCGCATCGACGATCCAGGCGCTGGTGGATGAGCCCTCGGTTACCTGGCCTGCGGCGTCGATCAGGATCGCCTCGTAGGCCCCAGCCTCGCGCGCCGCCTGCTTGGCGAGCACGTTTGCGAGCAGGCCAACGCTTTTTATGTCGCATCGCGCCCATCTTTCATCAGCATGAGTGACGGCGGCGGTGGCCCATTTCTCGACGTTCGACGGGTAGGGCGGCAGCCGGCGCACGGTTACCACCATCGCTGGTACTACGGGTTTTATGGGGAAGGCGTGATCGCGCCGGGACACGCCACGCGTGATCTGCATGTACAAAATGCCGTCGGTGACCCGGTTGCGCCTCGCGACCTCGCGCAGCACGTGCAGCATGGCATCGCGGCCCATCGGTGGCGTCACGCGGATTTCGCCCAGGCTGCGTTCGAGCCGCGCCATGTGCCGATCGCAGTCGATAAACCGGTCCTGGTATAGATGCACGACTTCATAGACGCCGTCGGCGAACTGGTAGCCGCGATCCTCGATGTTCACGGAGGCGTCGCGCTGCGGCAGATAGCGGCCGTTGACGTAGGCGATCCGGCTCATAGCTTGTTCCCTGTCTTGGCCATGATGACCGCAGCCAGGTCATCGACGCTATGCAGCGTCTCAATCTCGGCGCTGTTGAGCCGTATGCCGAACTTCGCCTCCGTTGCAACGATCAGATTGAGATGATTGAAGCTGTCCCAGCCTCCGATGTCAGCGGCCGTGGTCTGCGGCGTCAGCACGATGTCGTCATCGGCGAACAGTTCTCGAAATAGCTCGGTCAGCGCCCGGTAGATATCGGCCTCGATCAAAGTCCTAGCCCTCCGCGATGGTCATGAAGATGTCGGAAGGTCTGTAATTCTCGAGTTCGAGTGCATCAAGCCGCTCGCCATTATCGTGGCGGTCCAACGGCGTGAAGCCAAGTTTCTCGTAGTGACCCTCGACCATCCTGTTCTTGGCGGTCGGCAGGTAGACGCCGAGCAGCCGGTTCGCGTTCATGGCTCGCGCCTGCTCGACGATCACCCCAAGCATGGCGTTCTCGACGTGCCGGCCGAGCACACGGCAGCTCATCAGCCAGGTATCCAGCACGACATCCCCCGCCGCATCCTGGCGCCCGATAACGACGGAAATAATGCCGTTGTCGCCGAACCGGTCGAGCAGCCGGAACTGCAGGCCAAAGCTGTATGGATCGTCGATCAAGGTGCGGATTTCGACATCGGTGTATCGGCGTGTGGTCAGATTGAACTGATTGGTCTTATTGATGAGCTGGACGATGCGCGACAGCGCAACCAGGTGGAGCCGGCGCCACAGCAGGGTCATCTTCAATTCGCGCAGATAGGCCGGCAGGTCAGTGGCGCCGGCAGCAAGCGCGCCGCGCTCGGCGTTGGCCTGGTACTGGCGTGATCGACCCCGATCTTCCGCGGTCAGACCAAGGCTTTCGAAATAGCCCGCCGCCGCCAAGGTCGCGGGATAGAACGCGGGATCGTCGCCGATCTCAGGCACCGCCACCATCGGCAGCTCGCGTCGTACCAGTTCGCGCTCAAACGGGTTGTCGTCTAGGAAAACTATTGCGTCCAACCCGATGTTCAGCTGCCGCGCGATTTCGCGCAGGTTGGCCGGCTTGTCGTTCCAGTTGGCGATAAAGCAGGAAATATCCGAAAGT
>JAYTTA010000539.1:0-3324 GCA_043745345.1 Acetobacteraceae bacterium
GCGCCTACCAAACCAACCCGGAACGCTTCGTCCGCAAAATGCCCGAACCACCCGCCGTGCCAACCGCTACCTGGATCAACCCACCCCAAAAGCCGTCAAACAACCAAGCCTAGTCCGAGACACCGGCCGTCTCATAGTCGTTGACAGGTTCCGGTGCGCCACTACGGGCGCTTCTGAATTAAGCTTTGGGAGGCCAGGACGCCCGCGCCGAGGTGCGCGAGATCGCAGTGACCCACTTGGCCGACATACGCGCCAGGATCGCAGACCTTCGGGCGATGGAGCACGCATTGGCGCAGGCGGTTCGGGGCTGCGATGCGGGCGAGATGGCAGGGTGCCCGATGATCAGCGCTCTCTCATCGGCTACCACACGCACATAACGCGACGCTGAATCGAACTTTCGGTTCTGCTGCTACCGGACCCCCGGAACCGCCTCGCCTATCAACCCGGGCGGATCATGTCCCTCGGACTGCGCTATTGAGTGCATGGGTTCTGATCAACGAGACTCGGTGTAAGTCAAGCGCATCGGGCGCTACTCCGGCGGGGTATGGGGCAGAGCTCCATGCTAAATCCCAAGTCAAAGCCACCGCATACTAACCGGCAGCCCCAACAAATGCTGCCCGATCGTCTCGAAATGGGTGGTGCGGCCCTGTACCTGCTGGCAGACCGAATGGATATCGCGAAACCGTCGCTCGAACACGTTGCTCTCGAAGATCGCGGTGGCGCCGGCCTCATGGTAGGCGAAATCCACGATTTCCCGCGCCTGGTGGATGGCGAAGGTCGAGGCCAGGCGGATTTTCGCCCGCTCATCCAGCGTCAGCGCCTCGCGGGTGGCCAATACTTCCGCGGCCTCGCGCAGACTTGCGTGCAGGAACAGCCGGGCCGACGCGAACTTGGCCTCGCAGATCGCCAGCTGTGACTGGATCACCTGGCTGTCGGCGAGGCGGGTGGTCGTCAGCGCCGGCGTCTTCTCGCGCGCCAGCCGGGTAAACGCGTCCAGGATGCCGCGCGCGATGCCTAGCGCCACGCTGCCGAATCCGGACGCGTAGATGTTGCCGGTGGTGAACCGGTACAACAGCCCCGGATGGCGCCGCTCGGCCGCGAGATCCCGGGTCAGGGTCAATCGGTCGGGCACGAAGAAGCCGCTCACCACATACTGGTCGCTGCCCGTGCCGCGCAGCCCCATCACGTGCCAGGTGTCGGTGACGGTCGCCTGCTCGCGGCGGACCAGCATTGTCGCCTCCCACGGCCGCCCGTCGGGGTGGGTGCGCGCCGTGCCGTCGGCGTCATAGGTCAAGGCGTGGCAGCCGAGCCAGCTCGCATGCCGGCTGCCGCTGGCGAACAGCCACTTGCCGGTGACGATCCAGCCGCCATCGACCCGTTCCGCGCGCGCGCCTGGTCCCTGGCCCCAGGCCAGCACCGCCTGCGGATCGCCGAACACGTCGGCGGCGGCATCCGGGTCCAGGTAGGCCGCCGACATCGAGCAGCCGGAGCCCTGGTTCATGCACCAGCCGGCGCTGCCATCGCCGCTGGCGATCATCTCGACGCACTGCACGTAGGTCAGCGGATCCAACTCGGCGCCGCCCAGCGATTTCGGCAGCAGCAGCCGGAACATGCCGGCCTCGTGCATCGCCGCCTGCATATCGGCCGGCAACTCGCGCGCCGCATCGATGCGTGGCCCGGCCGCGGTCAGCACCGGCGCCAGCGCGCGGGCTCTCGCGATGTAGTCGACGGCCGCGTCCTGGAAGCCGAAAACATGGGCGTCGCCAACGCTTGGAATATCCATCGACACGCTCCGCCACAAAGTTGCCAACACGCTACACCCAGATCGCCGAGGATCGGAAGTCGGACATCGGCCCGAACACGATCGGTTGACGGCCCGTGGGTCGCCTTGGATAGTCGCGTCAACCTGGCGCCGTCAGTCTGCCGGCGTCAGGCACGTCGAACAAGCGCGCCGCCCGGCTGCAGCCAGAGGACAACCATGAACCTAGACGACGATGTCCAGAATCTGCTGGTGCTGATCAAGCAGGCCGGCCGCCCCGCCCTCGACAGCCTGCCCCCGGCCGAAGCCCGTCTGGCCTACGCCGCCGGCCGCAACTTCCTGCAGCCCGACCCCGAGGATGTCGCGGAAACGCGCGACTTCACCATCCCCGGCCTCGGCGGCGCCATCCCGGTGCGGCTGTATCGTGGCACCGGCACCGATCCTGCCGCCCTGCTGCCGTGCCTCGTGTTCTTCCACGGCGGCGGCTGGGTCATTGGCGATCTCGACTCGCACGACCAGATCTGCCGCCGCATCGCCAACGCCGCCGCCTGCGCCGTGCTGGCGGTCGATTACCGGTTGGCGCCCGAGCACAAGTTCCCCGGCGCGATCGAGGACTGCATCTCGGCGATGCGCTTCGCCATCCATAACGCAGGCGAACTCCGCGTCGATCCGGCAAAGGTCGCGGTCGGCGGCGACAGCGCCGGCGGCAACCTCGCCGCCGCCTGCGCGCTGGTCGCGCGCGATACCGGCATCAAGCTTACCCACCAGATGCTGATCTACCCGGTCACCGACATGGGCATGTCGCACGGATCGTACCAGCGCATCGTCGAGGGTCTGCCGCTGGTCGCCGGCACCATGAAGTGGTTCATCGACCACTACCTGCGCGACGATGCGGACGGGCTGGACTGGCGCGCCTCGCCGTTGCGCGCCTCCAGCCTCAAGGGCGTCGCGCCGGCAACGGTGGTGATCGCCGCCCACGACCCGCTGGCCGATGAAGGCCGCGCCTATGCGACAAGGCTCGAACTCGACGGCGTGCTGGTGACCTGCGCCTATTTCAGCGGCCAGATCCACGGCTTCGTCTCAATGGGCAAGATGCTCCGCGCCTCCGACGTCGCGATCGACCTGGCAGCCAGCACGCTCCGCGCCTCCTGGACCTGAGCGCCGCAGGCAGAAAGCTTGGGGCTCTCCGCCCGTGGGCGTTCCAACCGCCGACGGCGGTGTAGGCGGCAGGCTGTTTCACTTCGTCGAACGGCCGGATGCCGTTGGCGAAGTCGCCATATCTGCCGCGGCACCTATCCGGACGTAACACGACAAGCGTCCAGGACGGGCAAGGAAATGCTCACCGAGGCCATCACCGCCGCGGACAAGCAGCTGACACCGACATACATACCCATACTCCCGGCTGAGTAGTTTCCGAGGCTGGCGCGGACACTTCTATTTGCCAGCATGGTAAGATCGCACTACTCGGGCCGCAGCGGCCAATCATGGTTGCCAAACCAGCGGCCAACATTGCCGGGACAGGATTGGCCATGAACAACCCCAGTGTCACCCATCCAATGCACGAT
>JAYTTA010000540.1:0-12232 GCA_043745345.1 Acetobacteraceae bacterium
AGCTGATCGTAATCGACTATCTTCAGCTGATGCGGCCCTCGGCGGGCGTGAAGCCGGAGAACAGGGTGCAGGAGATCAGCCAGATCACCCAGGGGCTGAAGGCGTTGGCCAAGGAGCTGTCGGTGCCGGTGATGGCGCTGTCACAGCTGTCACGCGCCGTCGAAAGCCGTGAGGACAAGCGACCGCAGCTGGCCGACCTGCGCGAATCCGGCTCGATCGAACAGGATGCCGACGCGGTCATGTTCGTCTATCGCGACGAATACTATCTACAGCAGAAGATGCCGAAGCAGATGGGCTTTGAGAGCGAAGACAAGTATCATAATAGCCTAGAGAAATGGCAGCAGGACATGGAAACGGCGCACAACAAGGCGGAACTGATACTGGCCAAGCAGCGTCACGGGCCTACCGGGAAAATTGATCTGTTGTTCGAAGGCGAGTTTACCCGGTTTGCCGATATCGATCTGACCCATTCCGGGCATTAGGAAAAGCAAGGCTGGGACTCCGCCCCATATCGCGCCAAAGGCGGAGCCTTTGAAATCCATTTCCTCAAGCAAGACGGGCATCAGCGCTTACCTGGAAATTGACCTTGCCGCGATTGTTGAAAATTGGCGTCTTCTGACGCGGCTGCATCCCGGCGCTACCGGCGCGGTGGTGAAAGCCAATGCCTACGGCCTGGGTGCCCTGGCGGTAGCGCCGGCGCTATATACGGCCGGCTGCCGGCACTTTTTCGTGGCGCACCTGTCCGAGGCGCTGCCGCTCCGCCCGCTGCTGCCGCGCGCGATGATCGCCGTGCTCAACGGGCTGATCCCGGGTACCGAGCTGGACTACGTCGCGCACGACCTAACGCCGACGCTCGGCTCGCTCGCCGAAATTGAAGCCTGGCGCGGCTTGGATGACGCGCCCGCACCCATCCTGCATGTCGACACCGGCATGCATCGGCTTGGCCTGGAACGCGTCGACATCGACACGTTAGCAGCCGAGCCGGAGCGGCTTCGGGGCCTGACATTGCGCTACATCATGACCCATCTGGTCGCATCGGAGGACCCGGACGACCCCATCAACCGCGAGCAGGCAGTCCGGTTCGCGGCAATCTGCGCGCGCCTGCCCTCGGCACCACGCTCGATCACGAATTCGTCCGGCATCTTTCTGGGTGCCGGATTCGGCTCCGACCTCGCCCGGCCCGGCGCTGCCCTCTACGGTGTCAATCCCGTGCCCGGAAAACCTAATCCGATGCGGCAGGTGTTCCGCCTGCGCGCTCGCGTGCTGTCGCTGCGAGACATCGCGACCGGCGAGCGCGTCGGCTATAACGGCATCTGGACAGCGCTGCGCCCAAGCCGGATCGCGACCGTCGCGATCGGCTATGCCGACGGTTTTCCGCGCGTCCAACCGGGTGCTCCGGCCGCCGTTTTTGACGGCCGGCCGGTTCCGCTGGTAGGGCGTGTCTCCATGGATCTCACTACCTTCGACGCAACCGACCATCCCGGCATCGTGCCCGGTGTCTGGCTCGACATCATCGGCCCTGGCCGCAGCGTGGGTGAGGTGGCTGAGGCCGCCGGCACCAACGGCTACGAGGTCCTCACCCGGCTCGGCACACGGTTCACCCGGACCTACCGGTGAACGCTTTGCTGGGACGGGTCTCGCGGATCGGCCGCGCCCTGATCGATGCCTGCCACTCGGTCGGCGGCGTCACGCTGTTCGGGCTGTCAGGCGTGTCGCACATCTTTCGTCCGCCGTTCTATGGCCGCGCCTTCGGCACCGCGATGATGAACATCGGCTTTTTCAGCCTGCCGGTGGTTGCGCTGACCGCGGTGTTCACGGGAATGGTGCTGGCGCTGCAATCCTTCACCGGCTTCTCCCGGTTCTCGGCCGAGAGCGCCATCGCCAACGTGGTCGTTCTGTCGGTCACGCGCGAACTGGGACCCGTTCTGGCCGGGCTGATCGTCGCCGGGCGCGTGGGTGCCGCGATGGCTGCCGAAATCGGCACCATGCGCGTCACCGACCAGATCGACGCGCTCGCCACCTTGTCCACCGACCCGATGAAATACCTGGTGGCGCCGCGCCTGCTCGCCGGCACGCTAGCACTGCCGCTGCTTGTGGTGGTCGCCGACATCCTGGGTGTCATGGGCGGCTATCTCATCGCCGCGCTGAAGCTGGGCTTCAACTCTACCACCTATCTCACCCGCACGCTGGATTTCGTGCAGGTCGATGACGTGCTTTCGGGCCTTGCCAAGGCAGCAGTGTTCGGCTTCCTGATCGCACTGATGGGCTGCTACCAAGGCTACAACTCCCGCGGCGGCGCGCAGGGCGTCGGCAATGCGACCACCTCTGCCGTGGTTGCCGCCTCTATCCTGATCCTGGCGTTCGACTACGTGCTGACCGAGATGTTCTTTGCCCGGTAACCTAAAGCTCCGGATCGCTGGATTGAAAAAGTCTTTTGGCGACAAGGTTGTGCTCGACGGCATTGACCTGGAGGTCGAGGCCGGCAATTTGCTGGTGGTGATTGGCGGGTCGGGGTCGGGTAAGTCCGTGCTGCTTAAGTGTATTTTGGGACTTATCGAGCCCGATGGCGGTACGATCGAGATCGATGGCCGGGACATACTGGCAATGCCACCGGAACAACGCGCCGTCGAGCGCGGCAAGATTGGTATGCTGTTCCAGAACGGCGCGCTGTTCGACAGCCTGCCGGTGTGGGAAAACGTCACCTTCGGCCTTCTGGCGCAAAACCGTATAGGACGTGCCGACGCGCCGGCCACGGCCGCTAAATTCCTCAAGCAGGTCGGCTTGGCCGAGACTGTCGGCGATCTATCGCCGGCCGAGCTGTCCGGCGGCATGCAAAAGCGCGTCGCCTTGGCTCGCGCCATCGCCGCGCGCCCAAACATGCTGTTCTTCGACGAACCGACCACCGGGCTCGACCCGATCATGGGCGCGGTGATCGACGGGCTGATCATCGATTGCGTCAAGCGGCTCGGCTCCACCGCCGTCGCCATCACCCATGACATGGCTAGTGCGCGGCGCATCGGCGACACCGCCGCGATGATCCACAGGGGAAAGATAATCTGGTACGGCCCGGCCTCATCGCTGATGGACAGCGGCAATGAGATGGTGGACCAGTTTACCCACGGCCGCCGCGACGGCCCGATTCAGATGGAGCTGCGGCGATGAGGCTCTGGCTCTTTCTTCTGGCCATTCTGTCCGCCCCGGCGTTCGCGGCCGACCCGCCGGCGGTCGCGATCGACCCGGGCAAGATCGGCGCTACCCAGGTCGTCGGCCTGTTCCTCAAGGCTTGCGTCAATTTCTCCGGTGACAAGGCAGGCCTGCGCGAATGGGCAGCCCGCTCGGGACTCGTGCAACTCCCTGCCTCGGCTAGCGACGCCTTTCTCTATGGCCTGCCGGGCATAGTGTTCGACGCCACCGCCCAGCGCGCCAAGCTGGTGCTGATCTCCGAAGATGGCGGATCGTGTTCCGCGGTCGCCGAGATCGCCGATGGTGCCGCGGTCATCGACGAGCTGGAGCGCGCGCTGAAGGCCAGCCAGATCGCGTTGAACATGACCCGCGACGCCGGCGACGCCAAGGAAGCCGCCTTGCGCCACCGCGAATACACGGCGTCGGCCGGCAAGCGGCAGTGGCAGATGCTGGTCAGCACCGTGCAGGCACCCGGCGGCGGCAGCGCCATGCTGACCGTGAATCCAGGGTAAAGGCCGCATGGCCAAGTCGGCGCCGCGCTTCGTCTGCCAATCCTGCGGCGCCGTCACAGGCAAATGGGCCGGGCGCTGCGAGACCTGCGGCGAGTGGAACACAATTGTCGAGGAACCGGCCGAAGTCCGACCCGGCCCAGCTGGCAAGACCGCCGTAAAAGGCCGCGGGCTGGCCTTCGTCAGCCTGGAGGGCGCCACTGCCCCGGCGCCGCGCACCGCAACCGCGATCGCTGAGCTCGACAGGGTGCTTGGCGGCGGGCTGGTCGCGGCTTCCGCGGTGCTGGTCGCCGGCGATCCGGGCATCGGCAAATCGACCTTGCTGCTTCAGGTCGCGGCCTCCCTCGCTCGTTCCGGCCGACGGGTACTTTACGTTTCCGGCGAGGAAGCCGTCGAGCAGGTCCGGCTCCGCGCCCGGCGCCTCGGTCTGGCTAATGCGGGAGTCGAGCTCGCCGCCTCGATCAACCTGCGCGACATCATGGCCACCCTGGAGACCGCTACCGACATCGCCATGGTGGTGATCGACTCGATCCAGACGATGTGGCTCGACAGCATCGAGAGCGCGCCCGGCACTGTGTCGCAGGTCCGCGCCTGCTCGTTCGAACTGATCCGGCTGGCCAAATCGCGCGGCTTCGCGCTGGTGCTGGTCGGCCACGTGACGAAGGACGGCGCCATCGCCGGGCCGCGCGTACTGGAACACATGGTCGACGCGGTGCTGTATTTTGAAGGCGATCGCGGCCATCAATTCCGTATCCTGCGCGGGGTCAAGAATCGCTACGGCGCCACCGACGAGATCGGCGTGTTCGAGATGACCGAGATCGGCCTGGCCGAGGTGCCGAACCCCTCGGCGCTATTCCTGGCCGAACGCCGGGGCAATATCTCCGGCAGCGCGGTGTTTGCGGGATTGGAGGGCACAAGGCCGGTTCTGGTCGAGATCCAGGTACTATTGGCAGCCAACGCCGGCGGCACGCCGCGCCGGTCGGTGATCGGCTGGGACGGCGGCCGGCTCAACATGCTGCTGGCGGTGCTCGAAACCCGATGCGGCCTGCGGCTGGCGATGTCGGATGTCTACCTGAACATCGCTGGCGGACTGCGCGTGGCCGAGCCCGCGGCCGACCTCGCCGTCGCCGCGGCCCTGGCATCCGCTGCGTCCGACCAGCCGACCGAACCCGGCATGGTCTATTTCGGCGAGATCGGGCTTTCAGGCGAAATCCGTCAGGTCGCGCAATCCGAGGCACGGCTGAAAGAAGCCCGAAAGCTCGGTTTCGATGCGGCCACGCTGCCGCGTCGGGTGGCGCGCGGTAACCGCCGGCTGGCCGCCCCGGACGGGCTGCGGCTAGAGGAGATCGGCCATTTGTCCGATCTGGTCGCGCGCTTCAGCGGCAAGCTGCCGAAATAACGCCAAGCGGGATGATGCCAACGGCATGAAGCTCGCGGGATGATGGATGGCGCCAAACCCGATTCGTCGGCTATAGCACCGCCGTCACGGATATGGCGGTTTGATGACCTGGGTCGACGCAGCGGTTCTCGGCGTGCTGGCGCTTTCCGCACTGCTTGCCTTCCTGCGCGGCTTCGTGCGTGAGCTGTTGGGTATCGGTGCCTGGGTCGGCGCCGGTTTCGCCGCCGCCTGGGGTGGCCCGCTCGCCCGTCCACAGATCGCCGCCTGGCTGAAAATGCCGGACTTCGTCGCGCCAGTGGCGTTCGGCGCGGTGTTCCTGGTCGTGCTGGTCGTACTGATGATCCTGTCGCGTTGGATTTCCGAGCTGGTTCGTGGCTCCGTTCTCGGCGGCCTTGACCGCAGCCTGGGGCTGGTATTCGGAATCGCGCGGGGTGCGTTGCTGGTCGTTGCAGCCTATATATTAGTCGGCTTGCTGATCCCAACTGATCGCTGGCCGGAGCCCGTGCTGCAGGCACGCGCCCTGCCCCTGGTTCGTGACGGCGCTGCTAAGCTGCAACGCATCTTGCCGGATCAATACCGGCCGAAGCTGCCGGACCTGCCGCCAGGGCGCGAAGCCACCGCCGCTGGTCTACTGCACGCCATCCCGCTGGGCCGGGCAACCAACAAGCCTTTTGCACGGGATTAAGAGGTTTTCGCATGGACATCGCCACTGGCTGTTTCGAGGACTTCCATCATGACGACAAGCCGCACGAGGAATGCGGCGTATTCGGGGTCTGGAATGTGCCCGACGCCGCCGCGGTGACGGCGCTGGGCCTGCACGCCCTACAGCATCGCGGCCAGGAAGCCACCGGGATCGTCACCTACGACGGCAGGCGGTTCCACTCGCATCGCGGCATGGGCCTGGTCGGCGACAATTTCGGCGATGCCAAGGTGATCGCCTCCCTGCCGGGACAGATCGCCGTCGGCCACAACCGCTATGCCACCACCGGCGACACGATCCTGCGCAACGTCCAGCCGCTCTATGCCGACTTTGTGTTCGGCGGCTTCGCGGTCGCCCATAACGGCAACCTGACCAACGCCCACGCGCTGCACAAGCAGCTGGTCCAGCGCGGCTGCCTGTTCCAGTCCACCACCGACAGCGAGGTGTTCATTCACCTGATTGCGATCTCGCTCTACTCCACTGTCGAGGACCGGCTGATCGACGCGCTGAAGCGGGTCGTCGGCGCCTATTCGCTGGTCGCGCTGTCCAATCAGGCGCTGTTCGGGGTGCGCGATCCGCTGGGCGTGCGCCCGCTGATCCTCGGCCGCATCCCCGGCCATGGTCCGACCGGCGGCTGGGTGCTGGCAAGCGAGACCTGCGCGCTCGACATCGTCGGCGCCGACTTCATCCGCGATGTGGAGCCGGGCGAAATCGTCATAATCAACGACCACGGCGTCAGCAGCCTGAAGCCGTTCTCGAAGTTGCGCGAACGGTTCTGCGTATTCGAGTATATCTACTTCGCTCGGCCCGACTCGGTGATGGAAGGCATGCCGGTCTACGAGGCGCGAAAACGCATCGGCGCCGAGCTGTCGCTGGAAAGCGGGGTCTCGGCCGACGTCATCGTGCCGGTGCCCGACAGCGGCGTGCCGGCGGCGATGGGCTACGCCCAGGCCAGCGGTATCCCATTCGAGCTCGGCATCATCCGCAACCACTATGTCGGCCGCACCTTCATCGAGCCGACCGACCAGATCCGAAATCTCGGCGTCAAGCTGAAGCACTCGGCCAACCGCTCTGTGCTCGCGGGCAAGCGGGTCGTGCTGGTCGACGACAGCATCGTACGCGGCACGACAAGTAGAAAAATCGTCGAGATGGTGCGCCAGGCCGGTGCGGCCGAGGTCCACATGCGGATCTCCTCGCCGCCGACGACACATTCCTGCTTCTACGGCATCGACACGCCCGAGCGCAGTAAGCTGCTGGCAGCCAACTTCGGCCTCCACGAGATGGCCGAGCTGATCGGCGTCGACAGCCTGGCTTTCATTTCGATCGACGGGCTCTACCGCGCACTCGGCAAATCCGGCCGCGATCCCGAAAAACCCTATTACTGCGACGCCTGTTTTACGGGTGAATATCCGATTCCGCTGCCCGATCAGATCGATAGCGCCGACAAGCAGTTGAGCCTGCTGACCGAGGTGCAGTGAACGCACCGGAGCGGCCTTTGGCCGATCGCGTGGCGCTGGTCACCGGCGCCAGCCGCGGCATCGGGCAGGCGACGGCGGTCGAGCTGGCCCGGCTTGGCGCCCATGTCGTGCTGACCGCGCGCACCCAGGGCGGTCTGGAGGAGACCGATGACGCGATCCGCAGCGCCGGCGGCAGCTCGACATTGCTGCCGCTCGACCTCGGCGACTGCGCTAGCCTCGACGCCATCGGCCCGACCCTGTTTCAGCGTTTCGGCAGGCTGGACGTGCTGGTCCATGCCGCGGCCGTGCTCGGCAAGCTGACTCCGGTTTCCCACATTACGGATGCGGATTGGTCCGAGGTGCTGGCAGTCAACTTGACCGCGCCCCAGCGCCTGATCCGCACCACGGCACCGTTGCTGACTGCGGCACAGACCGGGCGCGCGGTGTTCCTGACCGACAGGCGGGCGCGCGTTCCGAAAGCCTATTGGGGCGGCTACGGTGCCACCAAGGCGGCGCTCGAACATCTTGTGCTGACCTGGGCCGACGAACTGCGCTCGACCCGGCTACGCATCAATCTAGTCGACCCCGGCGCCAGCGCGACCCGGCTGCGCGCCGCCATCATGCCGGGCGAAAACCCCTCGACCCTGCCATCGCCGGCGATCGCGGGGGCAAGGATTGCTGCGCTCTGCCTGCCATCCGAGGTCCGGCATGGCGAGCTGATCGCGGCCTAGGGCGTGGGCGCCGCCGGATGCAGCAATCCCGCATGCCGCAGTTCGGTCCACAATTCGGGTGGAATGCGATGGACTCGCAGCACAAGGTTTTCGGCGAATTCGGCGGCGGTGCGCGGGCCGGGGATGATCGCCGCGACGGCCGGATGGGCCAGCGGGAACTGCAACGCGGCGGCGGCGAGCGGCACATTGTGGCGGTCGCATACCCCGCGAATGGCGTTGACGCGCGCGCGCACCTCCTCGGGAGCGGCCGCATAGTTCCAGGTGTCGCGGCCGGCCAGGATGCCGGAATTGAGCGGACCGCCGATGATCAACGACGTGCCCCGCTCGACGCAGAGCGGCAATAAGTCGTCGAGTGAGGCCTGCTCCAGCAGCGTATAGCGGCCAGCGAGCAGGAAAGCGTCCCAGTCGCCAAAACCCATCGCCTCGATGCAGACCTCGCGTTCGTTAACGCCAAGGCCGATCGCCGACACGGCGCCGCTAGAACGTAGCTCCTCAAGCGCGCGAAAACCGCTTTCGCGCAGGGTGCGCATCAAGCCCGGATGGGCGGCGGCGCCGTGCTGGTAGGCGCCGATGTCGTGCACCAGCAGGATATCGATATGGGCCAAGCCCAAACGTTGAAAGCTATCCTCAAAGGACCGCATGATGCCGTCATAGCTGTAGTCATAGACCACATCGAACGGCATCGGACGGCCCCAGGCCGACATCGAATCGGTCCAGGCGGCGCGTGGACGGAGCAACCGGCCGACCTTAGTCGACAGCACCCAGTCGCCGCGGCGGCGTTCGCGCAGTGCGTCGCCGACGGCACGCTCCGCTGCGCCGACGCCGTAAAAGGGCGCGGTGTCGAAATAGCGCACGCCGGCATCCCATGCGGCGCGGACGATGGCGTCGCGCTCGGCCCAGGAAATGTCCAGGCGCGAGCCGCCCAACGTTGCCGTGCCGAGGCCGAGCGTGGTGACTTCGACCGCGGTACGGCCGATAAAGCGCTTTTCGATGTGGCCCATGACGCGTCCTTGATCCCGAAACCGAACTATCTCGCTGTCAGCGCCGGCTGTCGATCTTGAAAAAACTTGCCGATGGCGCAGATTTCATTTGTCGGGACTCAAATGGTTCGGGCATGTTTTAATCGTCGTTAATCAACTGAAAGGAGGTGATCCAGTGTCTCATTGTTCATCACGCCCGCGGGCGGATCAGGCCTGGATATTCGTCACCCATATGTCTGAGAATGGGGTGGCGGGCTGAGGCCTCCGACTGCTCGCCAAAGCGGCAGGACAATGCGAAGGCCCCGGGTAACCGGGGCCTTCTCTTGTTTCAAGCTAATGGCGGCGGAACAGGACCAGCAGGTTGTTGGCCGGCATCACGACGATTTCCGGTGCGGCGAACCCGGCATAGGTCGCACGGGAAACAACCTCGTCGAGGTCGCGTACTCCCCATTCAGGGTTGCGTGACTGCAGGTCCAGATCGAATGCCGCGTTGCTTTCCACACTGTGCCGCCCGGCACGGCTGAACGGGCCGTAAAGGGAAAAAAGCCCCCCGGCCGGCAGGATGTTCGCCGCACCGCAGATCAGGCCGAGCGCTGCCGGCCAAGGCGCGATGTGGATCATATTGCTGCAAAGCACGGCATCCGCGGCGCCAATCGGCCACTGTTCGCCAGCGGCATCGAGGCTCAGCGCCGGGCGGACGTTGGCGAGGCCTGCGCGCCGCACCCGTGCATCGACGTTGGCGCGGTGCTGCGCATCCGGATCGCTCGGCTGAAATACCAAGCCGGTAAGCCATTTTGCAAAGTGCACGACATGCTCGCCGGTGCCGCTGGCGACTTCCAGCACCAAACCGCGCGCCGGCAACGCGTGGCGCAGCCCATCGAGGATCGCTGAGCGGTTACGCATCGCCGACTGCGATCGCGGTAACCCATCATCGGAAGTATCCGGGTCGGGCATGAGAGTCCTTTGCGTCAGCCGGTACGTCTGCCGGCAGGGTTGTAGCAAGATTTGCAGCCCTCCGGCGATCGGACCATGCTGACTAAAATCCGCTTCGAACCAACAGGAGCCCGCATGAACGCGCCCCGCAACACTCCCTACCGCCATATCGAGGCCCACCGCATCGCCGGCTCCCTTGGGGCGGAGATCACCGGCGTCGATCTATCGCGGGACCTGCCGGCCGAGGTCACCCACGAGATCAACGCCGCATTGCTCGACAACCAGGTGATCTTTTTCCGCGACCAGAACCTGTCGCCGGAAAACCAGCTTGATTTTGCCCGCAAATGGGGAGCGCTACACCAGCACCCGTTCATGAAAGGCATGGACGCCTATCCGGACATACTGGAAATCCGCAAGACCCCCACCGACAAGAAAAATTTCGGCGGCTCCTGGCACTCCGACCAGATGTTCATGGACAAGCCGGCATTGGGCACGATCCTCTACGCTAAGGAAGTCCCGAGCGTCGGCGGCGATACCATGTGGGCAAACCTCTACCTCGCTTATGAGGCGCTGTCCGACGGCATGAAGGCCATGCTTTCGGATCTTCGCGGCATCAGCGTCGGCGACCACTTCAAGGGCCATGACGGTAAATCAAGAAAAGAGTTCTACGCCGACAAGATATCGATGCAGGTGCGCGATCCCGGTGATATTCAAACCACCAACGCTCATCCCCTGGTTCGCACCCATCCCGAAACCGGCCGCCGCGCGCTCTATGTCGGCGGCCATGTTCAGGGGATCGAAGGCTGGCACCCCGACGAAAGCCAGCCCTTGCTCGACTTCCTGATGCGTCACTCGGTGAAACCTGAATTCACCTGCCGATTCCGGTGGGAGACCGGGTCGCTGGCGTTCTGGGACAATCGCTGCACCCAGCACTACGCGATCAACGACTACCCGTCCGAAACGCGGGTCATGCACCGTATCACGGTCTCCGGCGACACTCCGTACTAACACTCAGCGCCGTAGGCAGAAGAAAGCCATGGAGCGCTGCCCCAAACTCCGCCGGGGTAGCGCCCCGGTGCGCCCAACCTTAAGAAAAGGGTTCAAAGGGGCTACCGCCCCTTTGCGGGGTTTGGGGCAGAGCCCCATGCTTTCTTGCCTACGGCGTTCAGCCTTGATCAGTACCCCATTGGCTCTGTCTCGACCGCCACCCACCGCCCGTTCTTGATCACCGCCAGGAATGACTGCGTCGAGGCGTGGTGGTTGGTCGCACTCAGGCTCGCCGGCGGGTTGCCGAAAATATCGACATAGTTGTTGGTTGCCTCCAGCGCGGTGATGAACGAGTCGGTCGTGAGATCACGCCCGGCGCGCTCCAGCGCTGCGATCACCATCGAGGCGGCGGAGTAGCCGACCTGGCCCAGGTAGTTCGGATCGCGGCCATTCTTGGCCTTGAACGCCTTGGAGAACGCTTGCACCGCTGGCCGCGGATCGTCGGGGTAGGCGTACAGCCCGGGCGTCATCGAATAGAACCCGTCGCCGACATTGCCAGGCGCGTCGGCGATCGCCGTGTCGTAGGAGGCGAACTGCCCGACCAGATCGACATCCCAACCCATCTTCTTGACGGTCGAGATAATCAGCGTCGAATCCCGAACGATGGTCCCCATCACGATCATGTCGCACTTGGCATCCTGCAGCCGGATCAGCAGCGCGTTAAAATCGGTGTCGGTCGGCTTGTGCACGGTCTGCGCCACCAGCGACATCTTCATCGCCGCCAGCTGCTCGACGGCGCCGGCCAGCACGTCACGGCCGAAATCGCTGTCCTGCGTCATCGCGCAGACAGTTTTCCTGCCTTTCTTCTCGACGAAATACTTAACCCCGGCGCGCATCTGATCGTAGTAGGAGGCGACCTGACCGAACTTCATCCGATTGAACGGTTCGTACATAGACCGGGCAGCGGTCAACGGAAACGCGTTCGGCACGCCCTTCTCGATCTGCGCCGGCATGTTGGCGTTGTTCATCGGCGTGCCGCCGTTGTTGACCATGATGAACACGTTGTCGCTGTTCAGCATCTTGTTCATCGCCTGCACCGCGCGCGGCACCTGGTACTGGTTGTCCTCGACGATGTATTTGATCTTGCGGCCATGGATGCCGCCGCGGGCGTTGACGTCGTCATAAGCCAGCCGGTTGGCGAAGCTGTTGTTGACGCCCTGCACCGCGGTCACGCCCGACAGGTCGGTGATGGTGCCGATGATGATCTCGGTATCGGTCACGCCGCGGACCGCATCGGCGGCCAGGCCCGGGGCCGTGGCGGCCGCGAACATCGCCGTCGCAAGCAGGAATTGC
>JAYTTA010000541.1:0-3264 GCA_043745345.1 Acetobacteraceae bacterium
GCGGCGCGGGTCGCCAGCACCGCGCGGGTCTGCGGATGCAGGTCGGCCGCCACCGCCAGCGTCTTCGACCCGGTCCGGCTCAGCGCATGCGCCATCGCCATCGCCTCGGCCGCGGCGGTCGCCTCGTCGAGCAGCGAGGCGTTGGCGATCGCCATCCCGGTCAGCTCGCAGATGACGGTCTGGAAGTTGACCAGCGCCTCCAGCCGTCCCTGCGCGATCTCCGCCTGATAGGGGGTATAGGCGGTATACCAGCCGGGGTTTTCCAGCACGTTGCGAAGGATCACGGGCGGCGTGTGGGTGCCGTGGTAGCCCATCCCGATAAGCGACTTCTTGACCATGTTCCGGCTCGCCAGTGCCCTCAGCTCGGCGATCGTGGCCGCCTCGTCGATCGCCGGCGGCAGGCTGAGCGCGCGGTTGGTGCGGATCGATTGCGGTACCGTCCGTGCTGCTACCTCGTCGAGGCTGGCCGCCCCGATCACCGCCAGCATGCTGTCTATTTCCGCCTCGGACGGCCCGATATGGCGCGCCACGAAGGCATCGTTGGCCTCCAGCCGGGAAAGCTCCTGCAGCGCGTCCATGCTCACGCGCTCTCCGCCACGAACGCGTCGTATTCGGCCTGGTCCATCATCGCCTCCAATGCCGACGCATCGACGCCGGCGATGCGGAAGAACCATCCCGCCTCGGTCGGGTCGGCATTGACCAGCGAGGGGTCGTCGACGATCGCCTGGTTGACCTCGATGACGGTGCCGCCGATCGGCGCGAAAACATCGCTTGCCGCCTTGACGCTCTCGACCACGGCGCAGGCCTCACCGTCGCCGACCGATCGGCCGGCGTCCGGCAACTCGACGAACACCACGTCGCCCAGCGCCTCCTGCGCGTGGGCGGTGATGCCGACAGTGGCGATATCGCCATCCAGCCGCACCCATTCATGGTCCTTGGTAAAGCGGGTCTCGGTCATGTCGGGTCCTTTAACGGAGGTATCGGTGGGGCTGGAACGGCATCGGGGCAACGTGCGCCGGCAGCGCCTTGCCGCGCACCAGCAAAGCAACCGGCGTGCCGTCGGTGGCGAGGTCCGGCGGCACGTAGCCCATGGCGACCGGCGCCCCGACGCTGGGGCCGAACCCGCCTGACGTTATCTTTCCGACGACAGCGCCATTCGCGCCGAGGATTTCGGTACCCTCGCGTGCCGGCGCACGGCCGTCCGGGCGGATGCCGACCCGCATCCGGCCAGGCCCGTCATGCAGCGCCGCTCGCACTGCGGCGCCGCCCGGAAAATCCCACTCCATTCTTCTACGTTTGCCGATCGCCCAGGTCAGCCCGGCCTCGACCGGGTTGATCGTGGCATCGATGTCGTGGCCGTATAGGCACAGCCCAGCCTCAAGCCGCAGCGAGTCCCGTGCGCCCAGCCCGGCCGGTGCCACTTCCGGCTCCCGCAGCAGGATACGCGCCAAATTCTCGGTTTCATCCGATGCGACCGAGATTTCGAAGCCATCTTCGCCGGTATAGCCGGACCGGCTGATGACGCAGTCGATTCCCGCCACCGGCATCGCTGCCACGGCCGTGAACTTCATCATGGCGGCGCCCGGGCAGAGCCGCCCCAGCACGGCGGCGGCGAGCGGTCCCTGCAATGCCAGCAGCCCACGATCCGGCTGCAACGTGAGCGTCACGCCAGCCGGCAGCCGCTCGGAAAAGTGTGCAAAATCAGCCTCCTTGCAGGCCGCATTGACGACAACGGAGAACGCATCGCCGCCCAGATTGGCAATCATCAGATCATCGAGGATGCCGCCATCATCGGCCATCAGCAGCGTATAACGCTGCCGGCCCGGTTTAAGCCCAAGGATATCGCCGGGAACCAGGGCCTCCAGCGCGGCCGCGGCACCTGGGCCGGACACCAGCGCCTGGCCCATGTGGGAGACGTCGAACAACGCGGCCTGGTCGCGGCAATGCAGATGCTCGGCCAGTACGCCGCCACGGCAGCGCTGCGCCATCTCGCCCGAAAAATCGTACTGCACCGGCATCGAATAACCGGCGAACGCCACCATGCGCGCACCCAGCTCGCGGTGCAGTGCGTCCAGCCTGGTGGTCCTGAGATCATCGGACAAGGAAATCTCCGCGCAGCAGGGCCGCCCGACGGCACTATGCCGTCAGGAACGACCCCCCTCTGTCGCGGAACCTGAGAGATTCGGCGTAACGCTCCAGACCGGAAACCCAGCCCAAGCGCGCCTTTCTCCGTCGGTGCGGCGAACGCGGCTGCGTCCTCCGGCTTTCCAGAGATCCCGATTCCGGTGCGGTCCTTGGTACCTGAGCGTTTCCGGGGGCCGGTTGCGCCTTCGGCGGCGAAGCGGATGCTTCGCTCTCTCCCGCGCCGGATGCCCGAGACAGCCGCACAATGGCCGATCGGGCGGCCACATTCAACCGTGAACGGTACTTTCTATCTGGCACTGCGCGCCCGGTTTGCCGCAAGCTCGTCCGGCGTCAGCTGTAACCCGGCCGTCACCGAATAGGCGGCGCCCGAAAGCTCGGCGCTGATCGGCAGCACCAATGTGATCTCGGGCGAGGCGGCACGGACACGCCCGAGATCGGCCGGAAACTTCACCCGGATCGGATAAACCTTCTTGTCGAGGATGCGCTCGCCGTTGCTCACGGCGACGAACACCGCGACCTCCTCCTCGCGCGCCGGGCTGGCGGCGGGGCCGCGGAATACGTCGAACGACACCCTCACCGTGGTCTTCAGGTCCTTGTTGGTATCGCCATAGGTGCAGTCGCCGGCGACGCCCACGACACGGGCCTCAAATACTTGATCGGTCAGGTCGCGGCCGCGTCCGGGGCGGTAGCGTATGAGGTCGGCCGCATCAGACAGGATGCCGACGCGCGGGCAGGCGGGCGCGAACCGGGTATCGCTAGAGCCGCCGCATCCGGCCAGGGTCACGACTAGGGCTAAAGCCAGGATGGGAGTTTTGGTTTGCATGCGGGATGCTTAGAGCAGATTCGGTCGGATCGAAACCAGTAAGGAAGGGCGGGGCGCTCCCTTCGCGGGCATTACACTTGCCGGAGTCGGCAGCCGGAACCTTTGCCCGCTACGCCCCAAACCCCGCCCGACGTTCAAGCGTCGGGGCTATCCCCTTGTGACCCCTTCACTTATGGATGCGCTCCCGCGCCCAAGGATACCCACCATGGCTGTCTACACGGACGTTTCCGACGAGGCCCTGGCAACTTTCCTGGCCGACTACGACATCGGCACCGCGGTCGCCTTCCGCGGTATCG
>JAYTTA010000542.1:0-3262 GCA_043745345.1 Acetobacteraceae bacterium
TCACTGACCGCATCCCCCCTCGTCAGCACCGCCCTGATAGGCGCCAGCGCCCTAGACATTGCCGGCACCGAAACCCAAAAGTACAACTATTTTCCGGGACTGGTTGCCGGAGAAACCATCTTCGCGCTCGCTCTAGAGGAAGGCCCGCACCACGCGCCGAACCGAATTGTCCTGGCGGCAAAATCCTCCTCCGGAGGCTACGTCTTAAACGGCACCAAACAGTTTGTGCTCGACGGCCATGTCGCCAACATGCTCATCGTCGTCGCCCGCACGTCCGGCGAGACCAACGATCGCGCCGGCATCACCTTGTTCCTTGTCCCCGCCGACGCGTCCGGCATTATGCGCAGCCGCAGCATCATGGCCGACAGCCGCAACGCCGCCCGCATCACCTTCAACGACGTTCATGTCGCGTCAGAAAACATCCTCGGCCCGATCGGCGCCGGCGCCGACCTGCTCGAAGCCGTGCTTGACCGCGCCCGCGCAGGCCTGGCCGCCGAAATGCTGGGCAGCGCCGAGGAAGCCTTCGAACGCACCGTTCAATACCTGAAGGACCGCCGCCAATTCGGCGTCCCGATCGGCTCGTTCCAGGTCCTCAAACACCGTGCGGCACAGATGTTCTGCGAAATCGAAACCACTCGCTCCGCCGTCCTCGCCGCCAACGATGCGCTCGACCGCCGAGCCAACGACGCGGCCTCCCTGGTGTCTCTGGCGAAAGCCAAAGCCAACGAAACCCTTCATCTGGTCGGCAACGAGGGCGTGCAGATGCACGGCGGAATCGGGATGACCGACGAGCACGAGATCGGCTTCTTCATGAAGCGCTCGCGGGTAGCCGAGGCCACCTTCGGCAACTCCGCCTTCCACCGCAACCGCTACGCCGACCTGCAAGGCTACTGAGCATGAGCGCGCTCGGCGCCCGGGACGGACCCCGCTACCGCCACCTCGTCGACGAGTCTGCGCCCTACGAAACCATCGTAGTCGACAAGCTCACCCCGATCATCGGCGCCGAGATCACCGGCATCGATCTCGCCCAGCCCCTCTCCAACCGCGCGCAAGACGAAATCTTTCGCGCCTTGGCCGAAAATTCTGTCATTTTCTTCCGCGACCAGCGCCTCACCCCATCCCAGCATCTCGCATTTGGAAAAGTATTCGGCGAACTCCACATCCACCCCGCCGCACCCCATGCGGAAAACGAGCCCGCCTTGATGCGCATCCACGCCGACCGCGACAGTCCGCGCGCCAACGGTGAAGGCTGGCACTCGGATGTTTCCTGCGACACCGAACCGCCGATGGGCAGCATCCTCCACATAACCCAATGCCCGCCCAAGGGCGGCGACACCCTTTTCGCCAGCATGTACGCCGCCTACGAGGCGCTGTCGGACCGCATGAAGACCTACCTCGACGGCCTGACCGCCTTCCACGACGGCGCCGACGTCTATCGCGGCCTCTACGCCAATTTCGGCGTCGCCGACCGCGAAAAATATCCCAGCGCCGTGCACCCGGTCATCCGCACCCATCCCGTCACCGGCAGGCGCGCTTTGTATGTCAACCGCGGCTTCACCCGCCGCATCCTCGGCATTCCGCGCGACGAGAGCGACGCCATTCTCGCCTACCTCTATTCGCTCGCCGAGAACCCGCTGTTCCAGTGCCGCTTCCGCTGGACCGAGAACGCCGTCGCCTTCTGGGACAACCGCTGCACCCAGCACCGCGCGATGTGGGACTACTGGCCGCACACCCGCTCCGGCCACCGGGTGACCGTCGCCGGGGAGCGCCCGGTTTGACCGATACCGAAAAAGCAAGGCCGCTCGACGGCATCCAGGTGCTCGACCTGACCACCACCATTGCCGGCCCCTATTGCGCGCGCCTGCTCGCCGACCTGGGCGCTGCGGTAATCAAGGTCGAGGGTCCCGAGGGCGACATGACCCGCGATCGGCCTCCGTTGCGCGCCGGCTCCAGCACCTCCTACGGCCAGCTCAACGCCGGCAAAAGATCAATCGCGCTCGACCTCAAACAGCCAGCCGGCCAGGAAGCCATGCGCCGGCTGGTGGCCGACGCCGACATCCTGGTCGAGAATTACCGACCCGGCATCATGGCGCGGTTCGGCCTCGGCTATGACGCGCTAAGCCAGTTGAATCCAAAGCTGATCTACTGCGCCATCTCCGGCTACGGCCAGACCGGCCCTTCCGCAACCCTCGCCGCCTACGCCCCCGCGATCCACGCCGCCTCCGGTTACGAGCTCGCGCACCTCGCCTACCAGGAGGGCCGAAAACGCCCTGACAACTGCGGTATCTACACCGCCGACGTGCTCAGCGGCACCTACGCGTTCGGCGCCGTAATGACCGCGTTGGTCCAGCGCCACGCTACGGGGCTTGGCCAGATGATCGACGTGTCGATGCTGGAAACCATGCTCGGGCTGACCCTGACCGAGGTCCAGCTCGGCCAGTTCCCGCAGCCGCCTTCCGGGAAGCCGCTGTTCGGCCCGGTCGCGACCAGCGACGGCTACATCATGCCGGCCATCGCCAGCGAGCGCACCTTCCAGAACCTGGCCCGCGCCGTCGGCCGCGAGGACTGGATCACCGATCTTCGCTTCCGCGTCTACCTCGACCGCCGCGCCAACTGGGGCGCCCTGATCGACGAGCTAGAGCTTTGGACCGCCACCCGAACCTCCGTCGAGTGCCAGGCCGCGATGGACGCCACCGGCGTTCCCTGCTCGCCCTACCGCAAAGTCGGAGATTTGTTCGACGACCCGCAGCTCGCCCACCGCAACGCCTTCGCCGAAGTCCAGGACGCCGGCGGCACGTTCCGCGTCGTCAACCCGCCCTTCCGTATGTCCGCCGCCACCACATCGGTCAACAACTTCGTCACCGCCTTGGGCGAGAACACCCGCGATATTCTCTCCGAAGCCGGCTATGGCCCCGACGAGATCGAGGCCATGATTTCATCCGGCGCAGCGCGGGCCGTCTAACCCGAACCACGGACCCAAGCCGGAATCCGCATGTCGATGCAGCTCGCGGCCCTGGCAGTCCTTGCCGATGTATGGCCCCCCGTAGCGGCGGTCAGCGCGTTCGACGGCCATTGGGATGTCACCGAAAGTTGCCCTGCGGCCCCGGACGGTGCGTTGGCCTATGTCTAGCGTTTCCCAGCCCATGTGCTCAACCGTATGCCGCATGGCGAAAACGGTGCCAAGGACGAGACGGCATGGCTCTCGCTGGTTAGCCGCATCCAACCGGACGGGGTCGCTATGCTGGTGCCCGAGGGCTCGACC
>JAYTTA010000543.1:0-12202 GCA_043745345.1 Acetobacteraceae bacterium
ACATGGTCGGGAGATAGGATCGAAACAGGAACGCGCCATCGGGGCCTCACCCGCAAAATCATGGGGACACCCTTGCATTCACTCGACGCACTCCGTTGGTGAAGTCGGTTACTGGCGAGTAGACAACGGCCCACTGGGAATTTAGGTTTCTTGCACGCTGGCTCGCCAGCGCCAGGCGTAACCCACGAACAAAACGAGAAGCAGGAAAACAGCATGGCGGATATCGAGGAAACGGCGCTTCACACCAGCAAACCGGAGGTCACCGCAGTCGTGGGCCGTGTTCGGCCGGTGTTCGACCCGCTGAAGCCGACCGACAAGCAGCAAGAGTACTACGACGGCATCAAGCAGAAATTCGCCGAGGCGCGCGACGTGCGCCTGAACTACCGGCCGCAGGGCACCGCTCAGTACACGTCGGATCTGACCAGCGAACTCGCGAAATACGAGATCGACCCCTACGTCGAGGCGTCCGTCACGCGTGAGCCGATCAACGACACGGTCGAATGCCTGTTCATCGGCGGCGGCTTCTCCGCCCTGCTCACCGCAGCACGCCTGCGTGAAAAGGGCGTCGAGGGCATCCGCATCGTCGAGCGTGGCGGCGATGTCGGCGGTACGTGGTATTGGAACCGCTATCCTGGCGCCGCTTGCGACGTGTCCGCCTACGACTACCTACCGCTGCTCGACGAGTTGAACCATGTGCCGAGCAGCTTCTACGCCAAGGGCCCCGAGATTTTCGCGCATTGCCAGGCGATCGCCAAGCGCTACGACCTTTATGACCTCGCGGTGTTCCAGACCACGGTCACCTCGACCACTTGGGACGAGAAGGCCAAGCTGTGGCGCATCGGCACCGACCGCGGCGATACCATGTCGGCGCGGTTCGTGATTTGCGCTAACGGCACCCTGTCTAAGCCGAAGCTGTCAAAAATCGCCGGCATGGAGACCTTCAAGGGCCATTCCTTCCACTCGTCGCGGTTCGACTACGAATACACCAAGGGCGACCTGTCGGGCCTCAAGGACAAGGTCGTCGGCATCATCGGCACCGGCGCCTCCGCCGTGCAGATCATCCCGCGCGTTGGAAAGGCAGCCAAGGAACTCTACGTGTTCCAGCGCACCCCGTCGGCGATCGACTTCCGCAACGACGCACCGACCGATCCGGAGTGGAAGGCCAACCTGAAACCCGGCTGGCAGCGCGAGCGGCTGCAGACCCACATCCTCGGCCCCGTCGTCAACGAGGAGCAGAAGAAAGCCTTGGCCGACCTGCCGCGGGAGGAAAAGATCCGGCGGCAGGAGAACCAGAACATCGAGCACATGATGCGCATCCACCGGCGCGTCGAAGAGTTCGTGCACGACAAGGCGACGGCAGAGGCGTTGAAGCCCTGGTACATGCATATGTGCAAGCGGCCCTGTTACGACGATGAGTACCTGCCGACCTTCAACCGCCCCAACGTCCATTTGGTCGACACCGCCGGAAAAGGCGTCACCGAGATCAACGAGCGCGGCCCGGTGTTCGAGGGCCGCGAATACCCGGTCGACGTGCTGATCTTCGCCACCGGCTTCGAGGTCCAGAAGACCGGCATCTACAACCAGATCCGCGGCGAGAACGGGCTGGAACTGAACGAGAAGTATGCCGAGGGCATGCGCACGGTGCTGGGCATCCACTCCCAGGGCTATCCCAACCTGTTCATCATGGGCGGCTATCAGGCCTCGTTCCAGTTCAACCTGACCTTCATGCTGCAGACCCAGGGACGCCACATCGCCGAATGCATCCAGTACGTCCGCGAGCATGGCTACACGACGATCGACGCGGCGCCAGAGACGGAGCAGTGGTGGGTGGACGAGGTCATCCGCCACCGCGGCAAGACTACGCGAAACCAGGATTGCACGCCCGGCTACTACAACTTCGAGGGTGAAAGCAATCGTCGTCAGGATGGCAACTACAATGGTGGCTTCTATCAGTACAACATGCACATGAGCGAGTTGAAGAAGGATCTGGAGAAGCATTTTCGCTTCGACAAAGCGGTCTGATCGTGCGGATGGGTCACGGCCTGGGCGGCCGCGACCCATCCGGCTATTCATGATTAAGCAGGATGGGACTACCCAATCGGGCACCACCACTCTTGTTGCTCTCACCGGAAGTTGGACGGTAGCCGCCCACGGCGTCCAGGTTGATTTCGGTGCGCATCTACCCGACAGCGGCGGGATCGGCTTTGACGCCAGCCGGCTGGAGCACTGGGACAGTTCGCTACTGATTTTTCTCGCCGTCGTCCGGCAGACAGCTATGCATCGCGGCATCCCATTCGACGATACCGGCCTTCCGGTCGCGGCAAGGCGGTTGCTTGCCCTGATCCCAGCCGAAGAGGCGGTCATGAGCGTCCCGGCTCCGCGCGCCGCCTGGGTGGCGCGCATCGGGCTGACGGTGATCGCCGGATGGGCCGAGCTGCTCGCGGTCCTCGAACTGGTCGGCGGCTCGTTGCTGCGGTCCGGCGCGGCACTCGGCGGGGGGGTCAGGATGCGCCGGGTCGATCTGATCGCCTGTCTGCAGGAAGCCGGGATTGCCGCCCTGCCGATCGTCGCCGTCGTCAACCTGCTGGTCGGCGGCATCCTGGCCTTTGTCGGCGCGGTGCAACTGCGCCGGTTCGGCGCCGACATCTACATCGCCAACCTGGTCGGCATCGCAGTCGTGCGCGAAATGGCGGCACTGATGACGGCGATCGTCATGTCTGGGCGCACCGGCGGCGCCTACGCGGCCCAGATCGCCACCATGCAGGGCACCGAGGAAATCGACGCGCTACGCGCCATCGGCATTCCGGTGCTGGACTACCTCGTGCTGCCGCGGGTCTTCGCGCTCACAGCGATGATGCCGTTCCTGTATCTGTATGCCAGCGCGATCGGCGTATTCGGCGGTTTCATGGTCGCCATCGTGCTGCTGAACCTGTCGCCCGAGAGCTTCGCCACGCAAGCCGTTGCCGCCCTCAGCGGAGGCCAGATACTGTTCGGCCTGACCAAGAGCATCGCCTTCGGCGCGCTGATCGCGATCGCCGGCTGCCGCATCGGCCTCAAGGCCGGGCGCAGCGCCAGCGACGTCGGCCAGGCAGCGACGACCGCAGTGGTGACCGGCATCGTCGGCGTCATTGTGCTCGATGCGATCTTCGCCGTCTGCGCCAACGTGCTCGGCTTTTGACCGATGGCCGAAACACCCCGACCGGTGCTCGACGTCAAGCAGCTGACATTCGGCTATGGTGGCCGGCCGGTGCAGCACAACGTCTCGTTCGAGGTCGGCGCCGGATCGATCTTCGCCATCATGGGCGCCAGCGGCTGCGGCAAGAGCACCCTGCTGAAGACCCTGATCGGCCTGTTGCGGCCGAGCGCCGGCGCGGTGCTTTTCGGCACCGAGGATTACTGGGCGGCCGGCGAGGCGCGGCGTACCGAGCTTGGCCGCCGCTTCGGCGTGCTGTTCCAGGGCGGCGCGCTATGGAGCTCGATGACCGTCGCCGAGAACGTGGCACTGCCGCTGCAGATGTTCTCCAGCCTGGATGCCACCTCGATCGATGCCTTGGTGCGGCTGAAGCTAACCCTCGTCGGGCTTGATGCCGGTGCTGGGAAAAACCTGCCATCGGACCTCAGCGGCGGCATGCGCAAGCGGGTCGGCCTCGCCCGTGCGCTGGCACTCGACCCCGACATCCTGTTCCTGGACGAGCCATCGGCTGGGCTCGACCCGATCTCGTCGCGCCGGCTCGACGACCTCATCCTCGAACTGCGCAACGGCTTTGGTGTCACCGTGGTGATGGTCAGCCACGAGCTGCCAAGCCTTTTTTCGATCTGCGACGACGGCATCTTCCTCGACGCCGAAACCCGGACCCCGATCGCCCGTGGCGCGCCAAAGGTGCTGCGCGAAACCTGCGCGCATCCGACCGTGCACGCCTTCATGAACCGCGAGCCACCGGCTGCCATTGGCACAACGCCCCAACGAGGTGCCGATGGCAGCCAATAGGCCGGCGGCGGTCGGCGGCTTTGTGCTCGGTGGGCTGGTCCTGGCGCTCGCCGCGATCCTGGTGTTCGGCGGGCTGCACCTGTTCACCAAGACGGCCCGGGTCATGGTCTATTTCGACGGCTCGGTCGCCGGCCTCGCGGTCGGCTCGCCGGTCACGTTCCGCGGCGTGCAGGTCGGCACGGTTCGCGACATCAAGGTCTACGTCAACGTGCCCGACCTCAAGCCGGTCATCCCGGTCACGCTGGAGCTGGAGCCCGAACGGATCTCCTGGATCAACGGGCCGGTCCAGAACAGTGGCGAGGATTTGCGCCGCGCGGTCGCCGCCGGCCTGCGGGCACAGCTCAGCACCCAAAGCCTGGTTACCGGCCAGCTCAGCATCGATCTCGATTTCCGGCCCGACACGCCGGCCGTGCTGCTCGGCCCGGCGAACGGCCCGGCGGAAATCCCCACCAGCCCTTCCGCCATGCAGCAGATCAAGGACCAGTTGCTGGAACTGAACCTGCCGGCACTGGCCGACAAGGCACTCCATCTCATGGTCAGCCTGCAGGATGTGCTGGATCCGCTGGCCAGCCGGATCGGACCGGCCGCCGACACGGTGCTGCAGACCGCAGGCGCTGCCCGCGCCATGCTCGACGCCGCAACCGAGGCGATAAGAGCCCTGCAGGCCGATGCCGCGCGCACCCTCGACCAGGTCGATACGCTGGCGACCGCCAGCCGCAACCAGGTCGCGACCTCGGGAAAACAACTCGACCAGGTGCTGCGGACGGCCGAACGGACCGCGAGCCAGGCGGAAAAGCTGATGGCCTCGCTCAATGACATCGCCTCGCCGCGGTCCGCCCAGCGCGCCAACCTCGACGCCTCGCTGCGCGACCTCGCCGCCAGCGCCAGCTCGTTGCGGACCCTGACCCGCGACCTGCAACGCAGCCCGGCGCGCACGCTGTTTGGCGGAGGCTCGAAATGATCCGCCGGCTCGGGCTCGCTACCGTTCTTTTGCTGGCCGGGTGCGCCTCCAACCCGCAGCGCCTGTTCGTGCTTAGTCCGCCGGCCGAGCCGCGGCAGGCTGTATCCCCCGAAACAACGCGCCCTGAGTTCTATCTCCGCCCCGTCGTTGTGCCCGATTTCCTGGACACGACGGACATCCTGCTGCGCCGCGGCCCAAACGAGATCACGCCCAGCCCGACCGGCCGGTGGGGCGAGCGGCTTTCGGACGGCATCACCCAGGCCCTCGCGGCCGCCCTCGGCGCTCCGGTCATGCTCGATCCGGCAGCTACCGGCTCGGCACGCCAAATCGTGGTCACGGTGGAAGCCTTCGATGTGCAGCCGAACGGCGCCTGCGTGCTTACCGCGCACTGGACGATCGGCAACGCGCGCGGCCGGGCCACCGTCGTGACCGCTGGCGCAGCCGGGCCGGTGGACGATGCCGCGATTGCCGCCGCCATGAGCGCGACCGTGGTTCGGCTTGCGGACGCGATAGCAAAAGCAAGCATGGGGCTCCGCGCACCAAACCCCCGCACGGGAAGCGCCCGGGCGCGCATCCCCTAAGTGTAGGGGTTCAAAGGGGCGACTGCCCCTTTGCAGGGTTTAGGGCGTAGCGGGCAAAGGTTCCGACTGCCGCCTTCGGCAGTTGGAATGCCCGCGGAGGGAGAGCCCCATACTCGTTTGCCTGCAGCGCTAAGCCTCGCTGAGTGTGCTCAGCCGCTCCATCGTGTCAGCATACTCGGTCAGCATGTCGGCAAAAACCTGCCGCACCGTGACCTGCTCGTTCATCTGCCCCACCACCTGGCCGACATAGCTCGAAATCAACGGCTGGGCGCGGGAGCGCTCGATCCGCGCCACGGCGCTGCGCACCAGCAATCCCTGCAACGGCCGGCCGAGCGATTCCGGTGCGTCCGGCGCCTCCCAGGCATCGGACCATTCGGTACGCACCATCCGCGCCGGCTTGCCGGTCAGGGATTTGCTGCGCAGCGTGTCCGACGAGGTCGCGGCCAACAGCTTGGCCTGGGCTTCCGGCATCAGGTTGCTTTGCACCGTGGTCAGCCAAACCGAGCCGCACCACACCCCCTCGGCGCCCAGCGCCAGCGCCGCCGCCATCTGCCTTCCGCCGGCGATGCCGCCGGCCGCCAGCACCGGCAGCGGCGCCACGGCGTCCACCACCTGCGGCGTCAGCACCATGGTGGCGATCTCGCCAGTGTGGCCGCCGGCCTCGTGGCCCTGGGCGATCAGCAGGTCGACCCCCGCATCGCGCTGGCGGATCGCATGGCGCACACTGCCGACCAGCGCTGCCACCTTCATGCCGGCCGCATGGGCGCGGTCGATGATCTCCCGCGGCGGCGTGCCAAGCGCGCTGACGATCAGCCGGACGCCGGCAAACCCGAACGCCACGTCAAGCAGCCGGGCCGAGTATTCTGGTGTGTTACGCCCGGTGTGCAACCGGTCGCGGGTCATCCGGTCCTCCTCGTCGGCCGGCAGATGCGGCACGGCGTAGCGGTCGAGCAAGTCGGAGATAAAGGCGCGGTTTTTTTCCGGCAGCACGCTTTCAGGATCGGCGTTGCCGTAGCCGCTGATGTCGGTCGAGCGTGCGGCGATCAGTACATCGACGCCGTAGGGTCGGCCGCCGATATGGTCCTCGATCCAGGCGAGCTCGATCGCCAGCTCCTCGACCGTGAACGCCTCGGCGCCGAGCACGCCCAGGCCGCCCGCGCGCGACGCCTCGACCACCACGTCGCGGCAGTGCGAAAATGCGACGATCGGCGCCGCTAAACCGAACATCTCTGTCAGCGCAGTGCGCATTGGAACGTTTCCTGTTGTTTGGTCCGACGCTATCGGGCGGCATGGCCGGTGTCCACGGGGCCGGTGTCCACGGGGCCGGTGTCCAATGGGTCGGTGTCCACTGGGCTCAGTCGGGCAAGTGAAAAACAATCGAGACCGGGCAGTGGTCGGACAGATGCTCCTGCCATTCCCGGCCCTGCTCGCGGTAGACCAGCACGCGGAGGGAGTCCGCCACCATCCAGCCCTGAGCCGCGCCGCCCGCCAGGATGTGATCGATGAAGCCGCCGCCGCCCCAGCATGGGCTGGAATGACCCTCGGTCGCGCGCGTCAGTGGGGCCGCCTCACGCAGGCTGGCCAGCAGCTGGTCGCGACCTTCCATCCATCGGTTGAAGTCACCCAGTATGACGAACGGAACGCCCTCCTCGCGACGCTGGGCGATCCACCCCTGCAAGGCCGGAATCTGCTCGCGCAACTGTTCGCACTGGCGCCGGCGGGAGCGCGCCAGGGGCTCCTCACGGCAGCCGGTTTTCAGGTGCACCGCCAATATGCGCAAGAACCCGCTGGGCAGGCGCAAGGTCACGTCGGCGCCGGTGCGCAGCGGATGGCGGGCCCAGGGTGCGGTGACCAGGCCGGCGAGGTCGGGGTTGATGGTGAACGGGATGTCGCGCCGGATCGCCAGCCCGACGCGCTGCACCACGCGGTCGGCGGTCATGTGAATGGCGTAGCGATCGGGGGGGAAAATCCGCGTCGCCACCCGGGGACCATCGACCTCCTGAAAGGCAATCACATCGGCATTCAGCCGGACCGCGTAGCCGGCCAGAAGCGCCCAGTCGTCGGCGTTCTTCGGCTTGACGTCGTCCGGCAGTTCCGGATCTCCGGCCAGGCGTTCAGTCAGCCACTCCAGGTTCCAGGTCGCAAGCTTGAGGTCGGCAGACAAAGCTGGCCAAGCAAAGATGCCGATTGATATGGCGGTTATATAGGCAAAAGTCTTATAAAAAGGCATATATTTCATATTTATCATTTAATTCCCACGGTATGCGGTTTTCTGCTTAGCTTCTGTACCGGCCGCAAAATCCGTCACCCAGGAGCTACCTCCATGTTGGACAAGACCATGACCAACGAATTCTCCCACGTGAAATCCAAGGACCTGAAAGCCATCGGCGACGGATTGCGGGATTTCTTCCTCTATCGCGATCTCGGTATCGCCAAGGCGACCGGCGGCCGTGTGATCGCGCACCTCGTCACCGCTAACAGCGCTCCAACCACCGGCACCGGCTGGCACTACCACGAGGCGGAGTTCCAGATCGTGCTGATGCTGAAGGGGTGGGCCAAATTCATGTATGAGGATAAAGACACCCTGGTCGAAGCTGGCGACTGCGTTCACCAGCGGCCGGGCATCAAGCATTATCTGTACGACTATTCGCCCGACATGGAATATCTCGAAGTCGTCGGTCCGGCTGATTTCACCAGCGTGGACACGATAGGTCCGGTTACCGTGCCCGCTCCGACGCCTTGGCCCGCCATCTAGCCCGCTACACAAGCAAAGCCTGACCAGCGACGATCGGCGTCGCGGCCGGTTCGACTTCCGCGATATCCAGCATTGGCACCCCGCAGGCCAACAGGAAGTCGGCAACGAGATCGAACTCGGCCGGTTGGCGGGTGCGGTCGCCGACATCGCCGCGTGGCACCCACAGGATGGTCTGATAGCGCGCCCGGGTCAGCAGCACGCGATAGGTGTTGCGACGGTTGGCAATGGCCTCGGCGCCGTGCGGATGCGTCCATCGGTTACCGCGGAAGGCACGCGCCTGCCATTCGACTTGGCCAGCCACGCGGATCAAGTCGCCGGCCCAGCACAGCCCGACATGGTCGAGTTCAAGACCCTGGCAGGAGAATTCGGTGGCGACGACCTCCAGCGCGTCCGACGCCCGCACGTCGTCCGGCCAGCGGTCGAGGAACCAGTGGGCGACCGCGCTGGCATCCATGTGTTCAAGCTCGGCGCCGAGCCCATCGGCGCGCAGGCGCTTGGCGCCCGAGCTCGCGACCAGCCCGGCACGCCGGGTGCCGCGGCTGGCCTGGCGCAGCGCCTTGCGCATGTCGGACAGGTCGCGGGTCAGCCGGAGCGCCGTGGTGCCGATCGCCCGGGCGCAGGCGGCATCGCCGTTGAGCATCGCATCGGCCCAGGCGGCAGCGTTCGGATCGCGGATTGAGCGCATGCCGACATGCAGGTGCAGCACCGGATCCGACGCCAGCCCCGGCAGAGTCGAAAGTCGTTGGCGCGGGTCTTTTTGGTTCTGCAGGTCAGGGGCCGCCAGCACGCGCCAGATCGGGCGCGCCGCGAGAGAAGAACCCCATTCGGCGATGCCGCCCTCGCCGGTGTGGATCTCCTGCCCGCCGCCGACCAGGCAGACAATCACCGCCCAATCGTTGTGCCGCGCCATGATGTCGAGCAGGTGGGCCGGCTCGGACGCGGTCAATTGCACCCACTTATCCCGGGTCTGGGCGATGGCGTAAGGGCCGGTCCAGCAACGCTGCGCCTCGTCGATAATCACCACGTGCTCGGCGGGGATTTCCGCCGTCGGCACATGATGGTCGCGAAACTTCGGCAACGCCTGGATGCGGCTTTTGGTGCGTTGCCGGGCAGCCCGAAGCGCTGCGCGCTCATCACCGGCGGCATCGCGCGCCAACGCCTCGCGCAGCACATGCACCAGCGTCGGGTTGCCGGTCAGGAAGGTGGCACCCCACGCCGCAATGGTGCCGAATACCGCATCCAGGCCGCATAGCGTCTTCCCCGCGCCTGGAATGCCGGTGACGAACAGGATGGTGTGGCGGCCCTCAAGCCTGGCCTGCCCGATGGCCGCCCGGATCGAACCGGTGGTGCGGGTCAGGTTGTGCGGATCGGCGTGAGCCTCGGCGATCTCGGCCACGCCGTGGCGCGAATACAGCATCCGCGCCGCCTCGATAAGCGTCGGCACGGGGCGGTAGGCGGCATGCTCCCAGGCGGGAACATCCAGCGTCGCCGGCGAAAACCGCAGCACGGTCTGCAGCAGCCGGAAGACATCGCCGAGCCCGGCAGGGTCGGTCTCGATCACTGAGGCGACGCCGGGCAGCGCCAGCGGCAACGTGTCGGCGGGCGGCCGGGCGCCCGGCGCCACCACGATCGGAAGAATCGGGTGTGATCGACAGGCGGCATGGAAATCCTGCAGGTCGAGCGCGTAGTCCTCGGCCTGCTCGCGCGCCGAATGGCCGTGATAGCTCTGGCCTTTAAATTCCAGCACCAGGATGGCATTCGGCAGCACCAGCACGGCGTCGATCCGCCGGCCGAGCCGCAGCAGCGGATATTCGAACAGGATCTGCCATCCGCCGGCTTTGGGCATTCTGGCCAGGGAGGTCGTCAGCCAGGCAATTTCGGAGTCCCAGGCCCGAAGCTGCTGCATGTCCTGTCCACGGAAGTTTCGCGCGTGTTCATGCACGAGGTGGTTTCGCAGCCGGACTACATCGGTTGCCAGGAATTCATTTACGGTGGATGACCAGAATGCTTTCACAGCTGAAGCTATGCACGTTCCGGTTGTATGACGCACGTGTTTTACCAGGGTTGGGGCCCATGCGCCGTCGCGATGGACCGGATTGCCGGAACATGGTTTCCCGCTCACGGCCCAATGTGTCTATGAGTGCGCGCGCGGACCCTTAACGGAGAAATACGAATGCGCCTTTGGCCAACAGGCAACCTCGCTGACAGTTGCCGCCCCCTCGGTTTATTGCTGCTGGCCTTCACCGCGCTGACAGCCTGCACCCCGCCCGCCGGCCAGGCACCCGCCGCCCGGCTCTATGCGATCGACCAGGCCGGCGGCGCCAAATCCTGCACCGTGGCGCCGATGGCAGTTGTCGACAGTCGCGACACGCCGATCGCCATGAGCGTCGGCAACGATGGTGGCTGGTGCGCGCTGACGCTTTCTACCTCCGGCCGGCCCTATTCCGCCGGCCTGCTCACTGTCCGGCCGGCGCATGGCCGCGTCTATGTCCACACCGTGGGGTCGACCACGCGGATCGACTACACGCCGGCAACGCAATATGCCGGGCCCGATAAGTTCTCCGTAAAGATGGTGCCCGGTGACGCCGTGGCCCAGGTCACGGTTACAGTCACACCTAAATAGCCGAGGCGAGAGCGGCTACCCGGCCGCTCTCGCACAACGATCGAAACGATCAACGCTTGGCGGTAACGGTCTTCTTCTTAACCACGGCCTTGGCCGGCGCCACGCCCGGGCAGACACCGAACGAGTCCGGGATAAGGTCCTTCGCCGCGGCGTATTGCGGCAGGTCGACGGTGGTGCTCAGCGCCAGCACCTCGTCGAACATGGCACCGTTGCGCTGGCAGAAGTCAGTGCCTTGGCCCAGCCCGCCGCGCGACTGCACGTTAGCGAGGTCGGTCGCATAGCGATCGTATTCGCCTTGCCCGCGCGATCCGTAATAGCTTTTGAAGTACCGGCTCAGGGAACGGTCGGTCTCCTGCAGGCTACCCTGGTAGCGGCGAATGAACGAGTTGTACTTTTCCGTCGTGTCGCAGGTGGTGGCGACCACCATCAGCGCCGTCTTCAAACCAACCAGCTCGAACGCCTGCTGGTCGGCGGGATTGGCGCACTGCGTCGCCGCCACAGCACCCGAGGCGCTGGCGAGCAGCGTGCCCGCCGCCATCATTCCATACAGCCAACGGCGCATTTCTTTACTCCTGCTTCAGGGCCCACGAATTTCGAATGAACTTCGATCGTTAACCGACAGGTTATGCACAAGTTTCCGGCGCCAGGTCCAGGCTTATCCTGGCCTTGTTCTCAGTCCGGCTCGCCACCCCGGCGGAATGGCGACATCTCAGAAAGTGCTGCGATATCCGCATCGACCGAAGGCCGTTCGTCGGCCAGGAAGCGATCAACTGCGCGCGCTAAACCAGGGTTGTCGATCCAGTGGGCCGAATAGGTCCGGGCCGGCAAATAGCCACGTTGGATCTTGTGCTGACCCTGCGCCCCGGCCTCGACCCGCTTCAACCCGTGCTCGATCGCGAAATCGATGGCGCGGTAGTAGCAAAGCTCGAAATGTAGAAAGGGAAAATCACCCTCGCAGCCCCAGTTACGACCATACAGCGTGTCGGCGCCGACCAGGTTCAGCGCACCGGCGACCGGCTTCCCGCCCTGCTCAGCGATCATCAGTACGACCTTGTCGCCAAGCCGCTGCGACAGCAGCGAGAAGAACGACCGTGTGAGATAGGCGCTGCCCCATTTGCGGTCCACCGTGGCGCGGTAGAACCGGTAGAACGCGTTCCAGTGCCGCTCCTCGATCTCGGCGCCGCGCAACGTCCGGAAATCAAGCCCGCACGCATTCGCATCACGACGTTCACGCCTCAAAACCTTGCGCTTGCGCGATGCCATGACACCAAGAAAATCTTCAAAACAGGCATAA